>JBNMLI010000116.1:0-5284 GCA_050874765.1 Alistipes sp. | reverse complement strand
TTCTCGACCAACGCGATGATTTTCGATGCGGTCGATTCGCCGAAGCACTTCGTTACGCGCACCCGCAGCAAGCCCGATATATTGACGCAACCCGACACGACATCGTCGCCCTCGGCGACATCGCGCGGCAGGCTCTCGCCCGTCAGTGCAACGGTATTGAGGCTCGAAGAGCCCTCGATGATGCGACCGTCGAGCGGAATGCGCTCGCCCGCTTTCACCACAATCTCCTCGCCCACGGCGACGCTCTCGGGCGACACCTCAACAGTTTGCCCGCCACGGACGACCGTAGCCACATCGGGACGGATTGCCATCAGATGCGATATGGCGCGACGGCTCTCGCCCTCGGCGTAATCCTCGAAAATCTCGCCAATCTGGAAAAAGAGCATCACGAATACCGCCTCGGGAAATTCGCTCGCGGTGTCGGGCAGAAAGCCTATGCAGAGTGCGCCCGCGGTGGCTATGCACATCAGAAAATCCTCGTTGAAGAGGTTGCCGTGCAGTGCGCTCTCCGCAGCCTCGGCGATAACATCGTAGCCGACAATAAGATAAGGCACCAAGTAAATAAGCAGTTGTTGCCACGTCTGCAACACTGTCATCTTCGTTACTGCAACGGCGGCGACCAACAGCACCGCGGCGGCAATCACACGTTTCACCTTCGTAGTCATAGCGTTTTGCGTTTGGTTACTGCCACAAAATTAGTAATAATCTGCGCAAAACGGCGAATGCCATACTATTTTCTTCGCCCGCACTCCGTTGGCGCACATCGGGCGCACGTTCTAACGCTTGCGACGGCGTTCGAGCGCGATATATTCGGTGTAGGCGATGCGCGTATGTGGATTGGTCGAGAAGACTTCTTGGCGGATTGCCTTGGTGCCGTACTTGATGAAGAGGAATCGGCGCGGAACGCGATGCACCACCTGCACGAGCGTGTCGGTGCTGCGGACGTTGCAATGCACGCTGTCGCCCGCAATCGTGCCATCGACCTCGACCCAGCCGTCGCTCCAACGGAAGTGGCGCAACGTATCGGCGACAAGCAGTGTGTCGCGCACAACGAGCGTGTCGTGCAACACCGCAGCGGTCGCCACGGCGGTCTGCGCCACGCTCTTGGAGGCACTCTCCAAACGGCGGATACGAATGCCGAGAGCGCGAATCCGCTCGGCATCGCGGCGACGCAACTCCTCGAACTCGCCGCAACGCAGGCGCAGAGCCTGTGCCGATGCGACCTCCTCGCCAAGGCGCGTGCGGTAGTGGGCAACCTCCTGTACCAGAGCCGAGCAGTTGCCGCTCAAACGCGAATTTTCCGTGCGCGCGGAGCGCAACAGATGCCAACTTCCCGCCACAAGCACTGTCGCCACGGCGGAGTAAATCAGAAGAAATTTTTTCATTGATTGTTGTATTTTAAGGTTTCGCCCCCAAGATACAACAATCGACACCCGTCGTGTTTATATTTTTGATGGAAAAACTATCGGAGTTGTCGAGCGGTAACATCGGCGATAATGTCGGCGTATGCCCTGCCCCCGCATTCGGCGACGGCGGTAATGCCGCGGTAATCGACGCCCCATAACTCATCTGCCGCGAAGAGTTCGTCGCGCACAATCTCGCGCAACTCGACATCGCGCCCCGCACGCTCCAAGGCGTGCATAACAATCTCCGCCTCGGCACTGAACGACCGCACCGAAACGGCTATTCTGCCCTGCCGCACCACCACGGGCGTTGCACCATCGACCGACACCGTGCGTCCTGCCGAATCGATAGCGCCAAACGCCACAGCACCCTGCTCGCGCACATATTCGGCAAGCAGCCGAGCCTCGGCAAACGCTGCCGATGTAGGTACGCCTGCAAACACACCGCCCGCCTCGACCTCGACAGCCTGCGGACGCAGTGCCCGCAACGAGAGCGTGTCGTAGAGCGATGTACCGCAACACGAAATGGAATAGTCGCCCGCGCCGTAACTGCGCAACAGCACCACATTGGAGCGGTCGCTCGGGTAGCCGTTGTGCCACAGCAACTGCCCGACGGCGTGCGCCACCGCCTCTGCCGTAAGCCCCGACGCACACCCGCGCACACGCCACGATGCGGCATCGAGCAACGCCACATACCGCTTTGCACAGAGCAACCGATGCCCGTCGGTACGCATATACTGATAGACGAAAGGCTCGTCGCCCGCCGTCGGTGCATCGACAAATGCCCCGTTTCTGTATATGGCTTCGGTCATAGCACGATTTACATAAAGATTTTGAGCAACAGTTCGCGCAGCAGCTCGCCGTCCGACTGTCCGCCCGCATCGATACCCTTGCTCTTGGCGTCGTACTCGCGCAACAGTCCGAGTATGGCAAAGACCTTGCTGTTCTGCCACCGCGCAGCGTTCTGTTTGAGTTCGCGCAACATATATATATTGCCCGATTTAAGTATGCCCATAAGTTGCGCATCGCTCGGGAACGGCACTCCGCGCCGAGCCTGCCAGCCCAGATAGTTCACTATGAAAATTTCGCGAAACGCCGAGAAGAGTGCCATGATGGTGAGCAGAAGCGGGTACTCCTTCGGGTTGCGCGAGAGGTGGTCGGCGATGTCCAATGCACGTTTTACGTCCTTCGTAACCACCGCCTTGCAGAGTTCGAAGTTGTTGAAATCCTTCGATATGCCGATATAGGTTTCGATTGCCGCGGGCGTGATGCGACGCTCGTCCTCGGGCAACGATACAAGCAGTTTGGAGAGTTCGTTGGAGATTTTCGAAATGTCGGTGCCTATATGATTTACGAGCAGTTCGACACTCGACGGCTCGATTTCCAGCCCCTTCGAGCGCACAAAGCCGCCTAACCAATCCTTGATTTCGTAGTCGCGCGGGCGCACCGACTCGAACACCACGCCGTTTGCCGAGCAGGTTTTGTAGAGTTGCTGACGCTTGTCGGCACTCTTCTCCTTGTGGCAGATGACGAGTATGGTCGAAGCCTGCGGTTTGGCGGTGTAGGAGGCTAGCAGTTCCAGTTTGTCGAGCCGTTGTGCCTCCTTGACGATGATGACCTCGTAGTTGCCCATCATAGGCACCTGTCGGCAGTAACTCGCCACCGTGCCGCCGTCGCTGTCGCGTCCGTAAAGTACAATTTGGTTGAACGAGCGTTCCGCCTCGTTCAGCACACTGCCCGCCAAGAGGTCGCACAGCACATCTATGAAGTAGGGCTCCTCGCCCATAAGCAGATAGACGGGTGCGAACTTGCGGGCTTTGATGTCTGCCGCGATACGGCGGAAATCGGCTTCGCTGTCCTTGAATTTGAGCGCACTCTTTGCCATTGTACTATATCGTTTCGCGATAAACTTTCAGAATCTTCTCGGTCTTGTCGGTGATGCGGAAGCGGTCGTCGATGCGTCGCCCGACGAGCCAAACTATATCCTCGCCCGACACCAGCACAAACTGGCGGCTCTTCTCGACCACCGACACTTTGTGGTCTATCAGGTAGTCGCTCACCTTCTTGCGCCCCGTCATTCCGAACGGCACAAACCAGTCGCCCTCGCGCCAGCGACGCAGGCAGAGCGGGTAGTGCAGTTTGTCCTCATCGACGAGCGCGACATCTTGCGGCACGCTGTAATCGGTGATGTTGTCGATGTCGGTATGTTCGTAGTAGAGCACCGAGTTGCCGCAGTAGCTGCGCATCGCACCCTGCTCGACAGTGGTTTCGCAATCGTCGCACTCGGCAATGCGCGACACGGCTATATTGCCGCGGTCGATGCAGGCGACATACTCGCGCGAGTAGAAGCGTTTGCCCGTCTGACCCTGTTCGAGCGCACGGCATAGTTCGTCCACCACATCGCCCTTGAAGCCGTAGGTGGTGTTAAGCAACGTATAAATCACGAAGTTGCGCGGGAAATCGGCATCGATTTTATCGGTATGAATCGTATCGACACCCTCGTGCCGCTCGGTAACGATGTCGCGGATTTTGCCGACCGCAGCCTCGATGAACTGCTGGGCATCGTTGAGCCGATAGAGATTGCCGCGCATCAGAGCCGTAAATTTGGGATTGATTTCGCGAATCATAGGAATCAGTCCCAAGCGGATTTTGTTGCGCAGGTATTTGGTCGAGCGGTTGGTCGAGTCCTCGCGGAACGGGATATGGTTTGCCACGGCATACTCCAACAGCTCCTTGCGCGAGGCGAACATCAGCGGGCGCACGACCTTGCCCATTTGGCGGTGTATGCCCGTCAGACCCTTCAAGCCCGTGCCGCGCAGAAGGTTGATGAAGAAGGTTTCTATCGAGTCGTCGGCGTGGTGAGCCACCGCGATGACGTTGTAGCCGTAGGTGTCGCACAGCTCGTAGAACCACGCATAGCGCAGGCGGCGCGCCGCCATCTCCATCGACTCGCCCGTGCGCTCCATCTCGCCCGTGGTGTCGAATCGCTTGTTGTAGCAGACCACGCCATACTTGGCGGCTTCGCGTGCCACGACCACCTCGTCCTCGTCGCTCTCCGCGCCGCGCAGACCGAAATTGCAGTGTGCCACGCCGATGTTGTAGCCAGAGGCTGCGAAAAGCGACAGCATAACCATCGAATCGACACCGCCCGACACCGTCAGCAGGATTTTGTCGTCGTGCGTGAAGAGCGCGTGCCGCTCGATATAGCGGTTGAAATTCTCTACAAGGGGATTGTTGTGCATAACCATACTAAAATATATTCACTTCCGTATCTATCTCGATGCCGAACGTTTCGCGAACGCGCGACTGCACTTTGTGAGCCAGTGCCATCACCTCGCTGCCCGTTGCACCGCCCGTGTTAATCAGCACCAGTGCCTGACGGGCGTGGACACCGACGCTGCCTTCGGTGTAGCCCTTCATACCCGCGCGGTCTATCAGCCAGCCCGCAGCGAGTTTCGCCTTCGCACCGTCTGCCACGGCATAGAGCGGCATATCGGGATATTGCGTCTTCAAACGCTCGGCAACGGTCATATCGACAATAGGGTTTTTGAAGAAACTGCCCGCATTGCCCGTCGTTGCCGTGTCGGGCAACTTCGCACGGCGGATTGCACACACCGCCTCGCGTATGTTGCGGAGCGTCGCACCGCCACGGGCTTCGACCTCGCGCATCACGTCGCCGTAGCCGACGTTGGGGTGTGCCGTTTTCGAGAGGCGGAACTCCACCGCCGTGATTATCACCCGCCCGCGGAGCGTATGCTTGAAGACGCTGTCGCGGTAGCCGAATGCGCAATGCTCGGCAGCCAGTGTGGCAAAGTTGTCCTGCTCGGGAAGTACATCTCGACGCTCGCTATGACATATTTTGCCTCGGCACCATACGCGCC
>JBNMLI010000115.1:0-5322 GCA_050874765.1 Alistipes sp. | reverse complement strand
CTACACGATGGAGGATTTGGCGCAGTTCCGTCAGTGGGGCAGCGTAACGCCGGGCCACCCCGAGGTTGATGTCGTGCGCGGTGTCGAAAATACGTCGGGCCCTCTCGGTCAGGGACATGCAATGGGACTTGGCGCGGCTATTGCCGAGCGGTTTATGGTTGCGCGTTTCGGCGAGTGGATGGCGCACAAGACCTATATTTATATCTCCGATGGTGCAGTTGAGGAGGAGGTGTCGCAGGGTGTCGGCCGTATCGCCGGCAACCTCGGCCTGCACAACCTCATAATGTACTACGACTCGAACAATATCCAGCTCTCGACCAAGGTCGATGAGGTCGATACCGAGGACGTGGCAATGAAATACCGCGCTTGGGGCTGGTCGGTTATCGAAATCGACGGCAGCAGCATTCCGCAAATCCGCGAGGCTCTTGCGGAGGCAAACAAGGCTACCGACGCTCCGACGCTCATTATCGGCAAAACCACCATGGGCAAGGGTGCAATCACCGCCGAGGGCGAGAGTTTCGAGAACCGCGTCTGCACCCACGGTCAGCCGCTTTCGGCTGCGGGTGCCGACTATGCCGCCACGGTGCGCAACCTCGGTGGCGACCCCGAGAATCCGTTTGTCATCTTCCCCGACAGCAAAGCAGTCTATGAGGCTCGCGCCAACGAACTGCGTCGCGATATGGAGGCTCGCAAGAAGGTCGAGGCAGAGTGGCGTGCCGCCAACCCTGCATTGGCTCGCAAACTCGATATGTTCCTCTCGGGCGAACTGCCGCAAATCGACTACCGCTCGATTGATATGAAGGCGGACACGGCTACCCGTGCAGCATCGGCAACGGTGCTTGGCGTATATGCCGAGAAGGTCGAGAATATGGTCGTTGCATCTGCCGATTTGAGCAACTCCGACAAGACCGACGGCTTCCTGAAAAAGACCAAAGCCTTCACCAAGGGCGACTTTTCGGGCAAGTTCCTGCAAGCGGGCGTTTCGGAGTTCACGATGGCCTGCATCATGAACGGTATGGCACTGCACGGCGGTATCATACCTGCATGCGGTACTTTCTTCGTATTCTCCGACTATATGAAGCCGGTGGTGCGCCTCTCGGCATTGATGCGCCTGCATGTCATCTTCATCTGGACGCACGACTCGTTCCGCGTCGGTGAGGACGGTCCTACGCATCAGCCTGTCGAGCATGAGGCTCAAATCCGCCTGATGGAACACTTGCGCAACCACAAGGGCGAGCGTTCGATGGTCGTTCTGCGTCCTGCCGATGGCGAGGATACGATTGCCGCTTGGAAAATCGCGCTCGAAGAGCATCGTCCCGTCGCGCTGATTCTCTCGCGTCAGAATATCAAGAATCTCCCTACGCTCAAAGCATCGCGCCGCGAGGAGGCTATGCAGTCGGCAAAGGGTGCCTACATAGTTATGGACTCGGCAAAGCCGAAGGTCGTTATGGTTGCCACGGGTTCGGAGGTTGCTACGCTCGTCGAGGGTGCAGAGTTGCTTGCGAAGGACGGCATCAGCGTCCGCATCGTCAATGTTCCGAGCGAGGGTCTGTTCCGCGACCAGCCTAAATCGTATCAGGAGGCTCTGCTTCCTGCGGGCGTTGTTCGCTACGGTATGACCTCGGGTCTGCCGGTGAATCTGCTCGGGTTGGTCGGCTCGATGGAGAATATCCATGGTCTTGACCACTTTGGCTACTCGGCACCTTACAAGGTTCTCGACAAGGAGTTCGGCTACAACGGCGAAACAGTCTATAACGAGGTTCTCAAACTCCTCGAAAAGTAGGCGGCGTTGCTCGCAATACACAGCGGGACAGCACTTCTGTGCTGTCCCGCTGTGTATTGGGTAATCGACCAAACTTGCCATTACACAGGGATTTTCTTTAATTGCCCCGATGTTGTTAAAAAATACCCCTCGGCGTTTAGTTCTACATAAGCATATATGATGCCATTGTCGAATTGCATAAATACATTTGCCGTATCCAACCATATCGGCTCGTTGTTTTTGTCGCAAAGTAGCAACGAGTGGGTTGTGTTATTGATGTAGTTGTATTTGCCTAAATCGTTGCGTACGATTATAAAACCGAAATTACCGTCTTTATAAGGGAGGTATGTGTCGCCGACATTGGCGGTGTCATTGTCAGCCCAAATATCTGATGGCAACCCCGTTATTGGGGCGTTGCAGTCAAAAATTGTTGCGCCCGCTTCGCGAATGGCTCTTAATTTTTGGTGGAAAACGCTGTAATCTATCTCCTCGTTGGCTAATGCCAATAAGTCTTTGTGGCAGTTGCCTATAAAATTCATTATTGTGAATAAATCGCATCTGTGTATGCCCAATTTGTGGGGCTTCATATATATTTCGGGAGTCGGACTTATTCCGACGGGGATTAAATCGTCGTGGTATGACATATACGGGTTGGCGACATACAGGCAGGGCGGGTGGTTGTAGTATTTGTAGGCGGCATTAACATCGAGGAATACCGTAACGGGAAGTCCGATTTTATCGGGCGGCATCTCTACATAGCCCCATAATCCATCTTTAATTTCTCGTTCGAAATTATTTCGTATTCTATTGCCGGTTGAGTCTTGCATAAAACGTTTCTTTTATGACCTATCCCTTATATATTTTCTCCAAACAATTTATATGAGCATCTAATAATTGACTAAGTTCTTCTACGCTCATATATCCTGTTTTTGCTATCTTCTCACTCAAAACGGTCTTTACCTCTCCGTTCTCAATAAAAACTCTGCTGCCATTTACTGTGGTTTCGTCCGATATTTTTCTGCGTTCCATATTCAGATTATTGATTTCTTGTAAAGATACGACTTTTATGCAAATAAACAATTTTTGATAAAACATTTTATCTGTTTGCAAGCCTGCAAACAGCGTCGCTTTTTATGCGTGTATATGGTTAAACGATAACGCCAAAATTGCGGAGAAATGGTTATTTTTGTATATTTGCAAGAGTAAAACCAACCGTTTAACAATGAAAAAACTATCGAAAATAGCACTCTGTGCCACTGCGCCTGCGGTGGCTGTCGTGCCGGCATCGGCTGCCGAAAAGGCCGACAAACCGCAGAAGGATAATCGTCCGAACGTCATATTCATACTTATGGACGATGCGGGCGTGGGCGACTTCGGTTGCTACGGACAGACAAAGACCGAAACACCTAACATAGACGCGCTCGCCGAACACGGAATCCGCTTCACGAATATGTACACCGCTGCACCCGTGTCGTCGCCTTCGCGTGCCTGCCTGCTGACGGGTATGCACTCGGGTCATTCGCAGATTCGCGACAACGAGGAGGTGCAGGAGGGCAATCCGCATGTGTGGAACTACGACGATGTGTATATGGACCCTACGCTCGAAGGGCAATATCCGCTCAAAGCAGGCACGCCGACGCTCGGCTCGGTGATGCAGGCGGGCGGTTATCGTACGGGTATGGTCGGCAAATGGGGCGTGGGTGGCCCTGCAAACGAGAGCCGTCCGTGGACTATGGGCTTCGACTTCTACTATGGTTGCATCTGCCAGCGTATGGCGCACAACTACTATGCACCCTATATGTGGCACAACGACCACAAGGAGCAGATTAACACGAACGTACTCAACCCCGGCACGCCGCTCGACAAGGGTGCCGACCCGCGCGATGAGCATAGCTACGACAAATACTCGGCAGGCAAGGTCTATTCGCCCGATGTGATGTTCGACAACGTCATCAAATTCGTGGACGAAAACGCCGAGCGTCCGTTCTTCCTGATGTGGACCACTCCGCTGCCGCACTCGCCGCTGCAAGCACCAAAGGAGTGGGTGGACAAGTATGTAGCCAAGTTCGGCGACGAGGAGTCACTGGCGGGCGATATGTTCCACCAAAATCAGTGGCCGCACAACTACTATCCGTGCCGCTATCCGCATGCGACCTACGCAGCGATGATTAGCTATTTCGACCACCAAGTCGGCGAACTGGTCAAGGAACTCAAACGCCTCGGCATCTACGACAATACCATAATTATATTTACGTCGGACAACGGTCCTGCCAACAACGCATCGTCGCCGACGGTTTGGTTCGACAGTGCGCAACCGTTCCGTTGCGGTAAGGGCTGGGGCAAACGCTCGTTGCACGAGGGTGGTATCCGTATGCCGTTCATCGCTTCGTGGCCTGCAAAGATGCACAAGGGCGGAGCGGTGAGCGACCACATAGGCGACTTCACCGACATCATGCCGACCGTATGCGAACTTGCAGGCATAGATACGCCTGCTACCGACGGTATTTCGCTTGTGCCGTTGCTTTCGGGCAAGGCAAAGCGACAGCAGCAACACGAGTTCCTCTATTGGGAGTACCCGACCAAAGGCGGCATACTCGCCGTGCGCTGGGGCAAGTGGAAGGGCTTGGTGCAGAATGTCAATAAGGGCAACCGCACGATGGAGTTGTACGACCTCACCACGCCGAGCCACGAGGTGGAGGATTTTCGCAACAACGTGGCGCACAAGCACCCCGAGATTGTCGATCGTATGTGGGGCTACATACGCGCATCGCATGTACCGGCGGAGCATAAACCGTTCAATATAAAGTACGAGGCAGAGAAGTAGTGCGCACAATGGCTCGGACTGCCGAATTTACATACGAGGACTATATCCGCCGCAACGAGCGACGCGGTTTTACCACTATGGTGAAACCCGTCGGCTCGCTCTGCAATATGCGGTGCAAGTATTGCTACTATCTTGACAAGGCTGCGCTCTACGACAACCGCGAGCCTAAAATGGACGACCGCCTGCTCGAACTCTACATACGGCGCAGCATCGAGGGCAACTCCTCACCCGTGCTGTCGTTTGCATGGCACGGAGGTGAGCCGCTGCTGGCGGGGTTGGATTTCTATCGCCGTGCCGTGGAGTTGCAACGCAAATATGCTCCGGGGCGCGAAATCGACAATTCGATTCAGACCAACGGGCTGTTGCTCAATCGCGAGTGGTGCGACTTTTTCCGCGACAACCGCTTTCTGGTCGGCATATCCATCGACGGACCCGAGCAGATTCACGATGCCCACCGAGTGGACGCGGGCGGGCAACCGACATTCGCGCGGGTGATGCGTGCCGTGGAGTTGATGTACCGCACGGGTGTGGAGTATAACACGCTATCGACCATAAACATACACAGCGAAGGACGCGGGCGCGAGGTGTATGACTTTCTGCGCAACATTTCGCAGTTTATGCAGTTCCTGCCCGTTGCCGAGTTGCTCGACGGCGACCGCATACAGTCGCCCGATAACGAGCGGGCGCGCATTGCGCCGTGGTCGGTTTCGGCACGCGGATTCGGCGAGTTTATGTG
>JBNMLI010000114.1:0-5429 GCA_050874765.1 Alistipes sp. | reverse complement strand
GTCGGGCAGGCGTTATGCGGCTCGTGTCGGTATAGTCGGTTTCGGCAGGCGACCAAAATACTATCGCAGCGACATTCGCCTTCTGCGCCGCGCTCAACGCCGTACCCTTCGGGAGCAGGGAGCCGTCCTTCATCAGGAAGTCGCCCACTTGCAGGTTGTGCTGCACGGTGGTGGTGCTGCCGCCAACACGGTATCTCTTGTATTGTCCTACCGATATTTCCCACTGCTTGATGCTGAAACTCTTTTTCCCGCCGTCAAAACTGCCACTGATGGTCGGCGTGTAGCCGTGCGTGTTTGCTATGTAGCGGTATGTTGCGGGGGCGATGCAGTAGGGTGTCGCTTCGCTGTCGGTGAAGTCTGCCTCGCCTACAATGGTGTAGTCGGGAATGGCTCCGCCCGTGGTGTTGGTGAACTTATATACCTTATTGGGCAGCTCAATGATGGCGAGAGCCATGCGGTGGGTCATGCTGAACGAGAGCGTCGTCGTACCCGACGCACTCTTGGTTGCCACGCCCGTGGCGGTCATCAGGTCGGACGCCGCATAGTCGGCATAGTTGCTCTGGTCGTCTTTCGGGTGCCAACCGACAATGAGGTAACTGAAAAAGTCGATATCTTCGGTTCCCCATACGTTCACAGAACCTGTCATATCGTCTTGATAGGGATAGTAGAGGAAATACAACTCTCCATCCAATCCTCCTTTGAGGGTTACGCCCGCCTCGGGCTGCCACGTCAGTGTGCCGTCTGCACCTGCCGTGGCTGTCAGTTTGATATTGCTGTATATCGGTTTGTTATTGCGAACGATGTAGAGTCCGCACCGGTCGCCCGCCGTGAAACGGGTGCGATAGTCCTCCTCGGCGATGCGGGTTGCGGGTTGCGCTCCTTCGGTCGCGGCAGCGGCATAGCCACCGTCGGTTACGGTTATGGTGAACTCCTGCGCGCCCTGCATATCGCAAAGGCTCTCCTTCTGGCATGCCACAAAGCCTGCACAAAGCATCGGTGCCACCACCGCTAACAATCTGTTATATATTCTTCTCTGTTTCATTGCTCAAATGATTTAATTTGTAATTGGGCTAAAAAGCGCATACCATTCTGACGCGATGACCTGCTTCTTTCCGAGTACCGTTATTTTTAGAAACTCTGAAATCTAGACTGTGGGCGATGCGGTTGTCGTATTCTGTTGAAGACCATAGTATCAGGTCGCTTGCCAATGTTTGCCCACCTGCCGCGGAGAGCGAAGCATCGACAATGTCGCGGGTCGCGGGGACACGGGTTCCGGTTCCTATTTTATTATAAATATCGTCAACGTCATAGTAGCATAGTATATACAACTCTTTTTCCGATGGTAGGTACCAGCCGGTACTGCCACTCGGTGCAACGTCGCTTGGCGATGTGGTAACGGGTATGACCAAATTGCCCGTTTCCCCGTTGGCGCGACAATAATCGTTGAAAGCACGCAGAATGACGGTATTCTGGTAGCCGAGAATATAGTTGATACAACTGCCTCTGCCTCCCGCACTGGCTATTGGAGCAAAATCGGCTTTGCGGGAGTGCGTGAAGTTTGCGCTGTTTTGGAAATTCTGCAAGGATTTCCAATCACTTTGCCATACCATAGATGGGTAGCTATTGTAATAGCAATGGTTCATCGCGACTGCAAGTCCGTGAGTGCAAGCAGGGTAGGCTGCCGCCATAATTTTGTCGTCGGTCAGTCGGGCAGGGGTCTGCCTGCCTTCGGTCAGTGTCTCCGACGGCGTCCAGAATACGATGCCGACAACGGGATTGTCGGCTGTTGCCCGCGGTTGCGGCTTGGTGGCTTCGCATACCACATCGCCATTGTCGTATAGCTTGCGCAATCCGCCGTCCGAGGTGGTGCCGTCCTTATAGATGTAGTCGCCCTTCTTCACATCTGCGGCAGTGTATTCCGCCACGAGGGTTTTGCACGCGACATTTTCGCTGCCGCCGTCTGCCCACTCCATACCCTCCGAAGACACATTCACATCGATGCCTTGGGCATTTACGGTGATGTCGTAGGTGTATGAGCGAGGACTTTTGAATACTGTATCTTCGTTCGGCGTAGTATAGACGAAGGTGCTGCCTCCGACCGTTACTTTTATGAATTGCGTATTGCTAAATATATGTGTACCCGTACCAACCAAGGCAACGTATGTGTGTCGGCTGCTGTCGGGTTGATAGGGCGTAATGGTGGTGCCGGTATCCAAACAATGCGATGGGATATTGAGCAACTGCACGGCTGCTCCCTCGCTCAAATCGATTCCGTCGTTCGCAATCAGATTCACCGTTATCTTTGCTGTGATGTGCGAGAACGACAGTCGGGTTTTCGTCGGGTTGTTCCTGCCGGCAAAATCCAACCACGTTTCGCTATATATCCTGTCGCTGGCCTGATAGCCCGCGGCGGTGCTTTGGTCCGCCTTTACCGTAAACTGGTATGTATCGGGTTGTTCGCTGTAAGGGGACCACGCATAAATAATCGTCTCTCCTGTGTGCTTCCAATAGTGCGGGTCGTCCGACGAGAGGGTTATGGTTGCTCCGCCGTCTGTCGAGGTTACTTTGTACGGCTTCGTCTCTCCGTACATTCGCACTGCTATGGTCGCCACTCCGTTCCAGTCGTTATCGACCGTGCCGCGCGTACCGCTCGGCGTTGCAAACAGCTCCTGCAAGCCTGTGGCGGTCAGTACTACCGGATATTTGCCTGCGGGAAGAGCCTCCTCTTGCGCTTCGGTGCAACTTTGCTTTTGGCAGGAAACAGCCCCCACGCAAATCAACGCGACCATACCCATCAAAAGCAGCAGCCACGCCACTAAATTCTGCAATGTGTATAATTTATCCTTACTCATATCGTTTTCGTATTATAATCTCATTTTGCTTCTGTTTGTTGCCGTCGCTTATTGCAGTACGGCATCGCCCGTTGTGGGCGTTTTTGATGTCCAATCGGCGATTTCGCTGCCGCTTATCTCCAAGAGGAAGTTTTTGATGGTGATGGTAAACTCGTAGCGCACACCTGCGTCGAGCGTCGGCAGGTTGAGGGTTGCCGTATAATCGACATCGTTGTAGCGAACCGTCAGCGTGCATTTCCCGCCCTCTATCGCCTGCGGCAACAGGATAAGCGGCTCGGCGGTGTACTCCGTCGCAGTCTCGGCGCACGCAATGTCGTCGATGGTGAGCAATTCCGCTGGCGCGCCCATGCCGAGCAGTGTCGTGCCTGTCAGGCAATCGAACGCACCGTCCATGACGAGCGGCCCGAGCGTGTAGCCCGTCAGCGATTTGAGGTTGGCTATGCCATCACCTGCCTTGAATTTGAATACGATACTGCTCATCGCGTGGCGGAAAGCCTTGCTGCCGACAAACTTTACCATAGGCGTTCGCTTGTCGGTCGTTACCGACGCTGCCAAGTAGTCGTTCTTGCGCCACTCGTGTCCGCCCGTGGGTATCGCCTTCTGATTTGCACTGCGGGTGTCGATGTCGAGTATGTAGTCGTCCGCCATGTTGCTCTCGTAGGGGTAGTAGGCGTTGAACTCGATAGCATCGCTGCCCTTGAAGTAGTAGGGAGGTGTGGCGACGAAAGCCGTACCGTTGCAGGTGTAGGCGATATTTGCCTGCGCTGTCTCCACGCCGCGACCCTTTATCGGAATGATACCGACCACATCGCCTGCTTCGAAGAGAGTAGCCGTGGCGCGGGTTGCCGAAATATCTGCCACGAACGACATCGCGACAGCCTCCGTCGGCGGCGTTTGGCTCTCCTCTTTGTTGCACGAAGCAAGCGTGGCAAGTACCGCTGCCGCCGTAAACAATTTCAAAGTATTGATATTCATAGTCTTGATTTTTATGCCGTTAAGTTATTATCTTTTGCCGTTTTCGCCGTTACTGCAACTCCGCATCGGCATCGCCCTTGACGTTTTTCCAATCGGTGATGGTCGCCGTCAAATCCATTCCTATCGGCGTCGCCAAATCGCCCGTTATCATGCGGGTCGTCGTCATATCGTCGTCGAAGCGGGCGAGGGCTGCGGTCAAATCGACCGTGGCGCGATGAATGTCGGCGCGGTCGGTGAAGCGTACCTCCAATTCGAGGCTCTGCGCCGCGCCAATCAGACCCAGCAAGCGCGCCTCTGCCTTGATTTTGTTGCCCTCGCGCACAAACTCTATGCGCGTGCTCGCCGCGTTGCCCGCGACCTTCTGCTCCGCGAGGCTGAATGCGGCGGCTATGCCCGACAATGTGCCGCCGACCGAGGCAATCAGCTCTGGATTACCCTCGGTAACGGTCAGTTCAAACTGCACATCACGCGTGCGCTGCACCATCGGCAACGCTATGCGGAGGGTGTCGTCCTTAATCACCTCTGCCTCGTGCCGAGCCGTAAACAGATAACCGGGCATCGGCTCGATTTCGCCCGACTCGCTCTGCTCCACGCTGATTGTGCCGTCCGCCTCGCTCATCTTGGCGCAGCGAGTCCACGCCGTGAAGGTGTAGTCGGCGGGCAACAGAAATTCGGGATAAGTAACCTCCTTCGCCGACGGCATCGTGTATGGCGTCGCTGTTCCGCAACGAAGCATATACTCCGCAGGTGCGTCGGCACTTGCGCTGCGGACTGAAAAATCGGCACTCGCCACGACGCACCCTTTGTCGGGGTGGGGCGTATTGTAAAGCGTGTCCTTGATGCACGAGGTCAGCGACAATGCGGCGATTGCCGTGGCTACCATTATATATATAGTCTTTCTCTTCATAATCGTTCCTCCTAAAATATGGTCCACATAAGCGTTACACCAGCATTGATGGGACCCCACCAATTTTTCTTCTCCGAGCCTTGTCGTACTCTCACTCCGCCCACGGTCGTGTACTTATCGTAATCGGCGTGCAGACAACCGATGCCCACGCCGAAGTCGAGCGCGAGTGCCTTGTTCAGTTTCAGCACATATCCGCCCGTGATGCCGCCGCCAATCAGGTCGCCCTGCTTACCGTTCGCGCCCAACTTGTAGTTGAACGCGCCCGCCTTTAACATCGCGCCGATGTAGCCGCACTTCGTTTTACCTATATAATAACGCAATTCGGGGCTGACCTCCCACAAGCCGTAGCGACGGTCGTTGTTGCTCCATGTCCACGAGGTCCACGCACCATTGACGGCTATGCCTATATGGCGATTCACGCGCCACTCAACGCCCAAATCGGGGGTCAGCGTCGCCCACCGCAACAGATTGGCACGCAGTGCAAAGTGGTAGGGCGCAGCCTTTGCAGCCTCTGCCGCAAGGCGTTCTGCCTCTGCCTTTTCCGCCGCCACGCGCTCCGCTTCGGCACGCTCGCTCGCAGCCTGCTCTGCTGCAAGCCGTTCGGCTTCGGCTTTTTCCGCCGCAAGGCGTTCGACCTCTGCCCACTCCGCTGCCAGTCGCTCCGCTTCGGCACGCTCACGCGCAGCCTGCTCTGC
>JBNMLI010000113.1:0-5465 GCA_050874765.1 Alistipes sp. | reverse complement strand
GTAGATTTTCGACTCTCCGTGATTGTCAGGAAGTAATCGTCGCCTCGCGTTGCGAGAACATCGAAAAAGTATGTGCGTCGTCCCGCCTTCACCACCTTCGACATAAGACGGGTGGCTCCCTCTTCACCGCCGTGTTGAGCTATTGTAGTTTTGTGCATATTCGGTCTGTTTAGTAGTTTATTAATGCGAATATACAAAAAATATCACTATCGGGCAATACTTTTCCCGTCAAAATATCTATCTGCCAAGAATTTTCCGACCGGAATCGTGCCACGACGACAGCACCTCGACCGCCTTGTCGAACACGCGGTCATCATTGCGATTGGTTATACGGTAGTATTCCGTCGGCGTGAACAGCCGCCTTGCAATCAACGCTTTCAGGTGCACCCTTACAAAATTTTCCGATGCCGCCGAGTGCGCATCGCCAGTTTCGACGCCACCTTTTTCGGCTCGCTCTACCAACTGCGCAACCATCGCATCGGTTACCGCAAATCCGCTGTCGAACTGCTCGAACGACGCATACTTTTTCGCCAAATGGTCCGCATTTTTTGCCAAATAATCATAGAGGTATTCGGTCATTATGCCCTTGCCGACGATACCGATTATATAAGGATTTACCCGCGCAGTATCCGGTGCGACCACAATATCGGGTATAATACCCTCGCCACCAAAGACTTTTCTGCCTTTAACCAATGTGCGGTAAACCTGCCCGTGGGTCGAATCAGCCACCACGGCGGAATCGGGGTGCAAAATCCTGTCGCGATACGCCTCGTAATACTCGTCGCGATGTCCTTTGCGGTAAGGACGTTGAATTGCTCGTCCGCTCGGTGTCAGATACTTGGCAACGGTAATCCGCACAGCCGATTTGTCTTCCAACTCAAACTGTCGCTGCACCAAACCTTTGCCGAAACTATTGCGCCCGATTACGACAGCCCTGTCCCAATCCTGCAACGCGCCTGCCAGAATTTCGCTTGCCGAAGCCGAGTTTTCGTCAATCAGCACAACTATATGCTCCCTCTGAAAAGCACCGTCGCTCCGACTCCGTATGCTCTGATAGGGCATTATGCGCCCTTCGGTCGCCACGATTGTCGCACCTTTGGACAGAAAATTCTCCGCCACGCCAATCGCACCCGTCATCACGCCTCCGCCATTGCCGCGCAGGTCTATAATGAACGATTTTACCCCCTTGACTTCCTGCAACGCATCTACAAATTCACTTGATGTAGTCCGCCCGAAACGACTGATTTTTATATAACCAATCTCATTCGTAACTCTATATGCGGCATCGATGGTATGTATCGGTATTCGCTCGCGCGTCAGCATAAATTTCAATGGCGCAACCGCACCGCGTCGCACAATATCGACACCGACTTTCGTTCCCGTTCGTCCTCGCAGAAGTTTCGGCACGTCGTTGCTTTTGATGCCGATTGCGCTCTTGCCATCAATCGCCACTATGCGGTCGTCGGGCAGTATGCCTGCGTTCGCCGCAGGAGCATTCGCTATTATGTTGGTTACCGTAACGGTGTCGCGCATAACGCGAAACTCAATGCCGATTCCGCTAAATTCGCCATCGAGTTGTGCCGCAACATTACTCATCTCCTCGGGCGAAATATATGTCGAGTGCGGGTCGAGTTCCTGCAACATCGCCTCAATCGCCTTTTCGACCAATGGCGACATATCGGTTTTGTCGATATACGCGCTATTGAGGTAGCGATAGACCTGATTGAGTTTCCGCATCTGCACTGCCGCATCGTCGCTCCCGCGTTCGTTTTGTGCGGAAACAACAAAGGCAGTACAAAGCAAACATACTGTCATCAATACCGTTTTGCCGTACTGCCTTATCATAATGCGTGTTGCGTTATGTTATTTCAACTCTTGAGCCAACTCCGCAAGCGCGACGCTCCGCTGCTCGCCACTGCGCATATCCTTGATGGTTGCCTTACCTTCGGCAATCTCGGTGCTGCCTATAATCACCACAAACGGAATGTTGCGACGGTTGGCATACTCCATCTGTTTCTTCATCTTGCCCGCATCGGGGTAAATCTCCGCCGAAACGCCCTCTGCACGCACCGCGTGCAACGCTTTGAGAGCAACACCCTCCTCCTCTGCGCCAAGATTGACAAACAGCACCTTTGTCGCAAAATCAACCTCCTGCGGGAACAGCTCCAAGCCGACCATCACATCGTAGATGCGGTCTGCGCCGAACGAAATACCCACGCCCGACACATCAGGCATACCGAATATGCCCGTCAGATTGTCGTAGCGACCGCCTCCGCAAATCGAGCCGATTGCAAAGTCGTTCGCCTTGACCTCAAAAATCGCCCCCGTATAGTAGTTCAATCCGCGCGCCAGCGACAAGTCGAGTTCAATCGGCAACGCAATGCCCAATCGCTCGACATAAGCAAATATGGTGCGCATCTCCTCTATACCCTGCAAGCCCGTAGGCGAGGCGGCGAGTATTTCGCCCAAACGATTGATTTTTTCGGCAGTAGAGCCTTGCAATTCGAGTATCGGTTGAAGTTTGGCTATTGCCTCGTCGCCGATTCCTCGCTCGCGCAACTCCGCCTTGACATTGTCAAGACCGATTTTTTCAAGCTTGTCTATTGCCACCGTTATGTCAATCATCTTGTCGGCATGACCCATAATCTCGGCAATACCGAACAAAATTTTGCGATTGTTCATTTTGAGCGTTACGCCGATGCCCAAACGGCGGAATACCTCCTCGACTATTCCTACAAGTTCAACCTCGTTAAGCAGTGAACGCGAGCCGATTACATCGACATCGCACTGATAGAACTCGCGATAACGTCCCTTTTGCGGACGGTCGGCGCGCCATACGGGCTGAATCTGATAACGCTTGAACGGAAATGCTATTTCGCCCTGATGCTGAACAACATATCGCGCAAACGGCACGGTCAGGTCGTAGCGCAAACCCTTTTCGCAAATTTTCGATGCCGAGCGCAGTGCCTCCGCATCAAGTCCCGAGGCATAGTCGCCCGAGTTGAGAATTTTGAAGAGCAACTTGTCGCCCTCGTCGCCATATTTGCCCAGCAGGGTAGAGAGGTTCTCCATCGCGGGTGTTTCGAGCGGAGCGAATCCGTAGGTGCGGAACACGCCGCTTATGGTATTGAAAATGTATTGTCGTCGCATCATCTCGGCAGGCGAGAAGTCGCGCGTTCCTTTCGGAATCGACGGTTTTTGAATAGCCATATATCTCTGATTTTTATATTATTCCATTAGTTTGCGATACTTTACGCGGTGAGGCGTGGTGTCGATGCCCTGATTGCGCTTCCACTCCTCGTATTCCGAGTACGAACCCTCGTAGAAGACCACCTTCGAGTCGCCTTCGAACGAAAGAATGTGCGTCGCAATACGGTCGAGGAACCAACGGTCGTGCGAGATTACCACCGCACAGCCCGCAAAGTTTTCCAAACCCTCCTCCAATGCACGCAACGTATTGACATCTATATCGTTGGTCGGCTCATCGAGCAGTATCACGTTACCCTCCTCTTTGAGAGCCAACGCGAGGTGCAGACGATTGCGCTCGCCACCCGACAGCATACCGCACTTTTTCTCTTGGTCAGCACCCGTGAAGTTGAATCGTGCAACGTATGCACGCGCAGGCACCTGCCTGTTACCAAGCGTTATAAGGTCGCTGTTCTGCGAAATCACTTCATATACCGTCTTTTCGGGGTCTATCGACTTGTGTTGCTGGTCCACATACGCCAATTTCACCGTTTTACCTATGGTAAATGTGCCGCTTGTCGGCTGTTCCAGCCCCATAATCATACGGAATAGGGTAGTCTTACCCGTTCCGTTAGGGCCGATTACGCCGACAATGCCCGCAGGCGGCAGTTTGAAATTCAGATGCTCATACAACACTCTGTCGCCAAAAGCCTTCGACACATCGTTCGCTTCGATGACGACATCGCCCAAGCGCGGACCGTTCGGAATATAGATTTCGAGTTTCTCCTCCTTCTGCTTCGTATCCTCGTTGAGCATCTTGTCGTATGCCGACAGACGCGCCTTGCTCTTGGCGTGGCGACCCGCAGGCGACATATTGACCCACTCCAACTCGCGCTCCAATGTCTTGCGACGCTTGCTCTCCTGCTTCTCCTCCAACGCCATACGCTTGGTCTTCTGGTCGAGCCAACCCGAGTAGTTGCCCTTCCACGGAATACCCTCGCCTCGGTCGAGTTCGAGAATCCAACCCGCCACGTTATCAAGGAAATAGCGGTCGTGCGTTACGGCAATCACCGTACCCTTGTATTGTTGCAGGTGCTGTTCGAGCCAGTCGATGCTCTCGGCATCGAGGTGGTTGGTCGGCTCGTCCAACAACAGCACATCGGGCTGCTGCAACAGCAGTCGGCACAACGCCACACGGCGACGCTCGCCACCCGACAATACCGCCACCTTCTGGTCGGGGTCGGGGCAACGCAACGCGTCCATGGCGCGCTCCAATACGCTGTCGATTTCCCAGCCGTTCACATGGTCGATTTTCTCGTACAATTCGCCCTGACGCTCGATAAGGCGATTCATCTCGTCGTCGTCCATCGGCTCGCAAAGCTTTTGGTTAATATCCTCATACTCTTTCAGCAAGGCAACCGTCTCGGCACAACCCTCCTCGACAACCTCCCTTACAGTCTTGTCGTTGTCGAGCTTCGGCTCCTGTTCGAGATAGCCGACCGTGTAACCGGGCGAGAACACGACTTCGCCATCGTAGTTCTTGTCGACGCCCGCTATAATCTTCATCAGCGTCGATTTACCGGCACCGTTCAGACCGATGATGCCGATTTTCGCGCCGTAGAAGAACGATAGGTAGATGTTGTTGAGTACCTTTTTCTGATTGGTGAACGTCTTGGATACGCCCACCATCGAAAAGATGATTTTTTCGTCTGCCATATAATTGTTTTATCTTGATTATTCAATATGTGCGTGCAAATATACTGAAAATAATCGACACCACTTATAAATAAAACACCAATCGGCAATAATAACCACAAAAACGGGCAAATCCTTTCAGACCTGCCCGCCACCAATAATAAATACAAACCTTTATGTCGTTATTTGCGATACTGCATAACCTTGCGCGCCTCCTTCGAGATGCGTTCGTCGATGCGGTAGAGTTTTTCGATTTGTACCGGCTCGATTACCTCGGCAAACGTGTAGAGATAACGCTGTTTGAGCGATGAGGAGTTGATATTGTTCGACAAACGTACCGTGATAATTTTCATCGCGTTATCGTTGGTTATATCCTCCTTTTTCACGCGAACGGTCTTGTTGTCCACCACGCGCGACATATCCTTGCGATAGGCACGATATACAGGCTCGAACTTCTCGAATTGCGCATCGGTGAGGTTCAACTCGGTTTTGAGCATATTCAGGCGCGTCTGCATCAACTGCTCGCGCTTTGCCTTGTCGGCGTCCGAAATGGCAGATTTTTCTTGTGCAAATACGTTTTGCGC
>JBNMLI010000112.1:0-5476 GCA_050874765.1 Alistipes sp. | reverse complement strand
GCACCACATTTGGGCGTTGCGTGCGCAAAAGCGTGTCGGCAATAGTATTGTCGGCGGGGTCGAATTCGGCATTGAGAATCGCCTGTCGCTCCGCATCGTCGAAAAATTCGTATTCGTCGGACCCCTTGTCGTAAGCCGTCGAGGCGAGCATCGAGAATACGGGATTGACCGCCGCGTGGTTGAGGAACATCTTGCGGCTGAAATAGACCTTCGATACGTTTGCCGTTGCTACGCTTACGCCTCCGCGGATTGCCAAGAATGCAAAACCGCCCAACGCTATAAATACAAAGGTAGAGGCGGTACGCACGCCTGCTTTCTGCTCCGCTCCTGCGGTCGGCTCGAAGAGGCGCAAAACGCGCAGATAGCACCACGCCGACAGTGCGAAGCAGGCAATGGCGACGAGTGCGTAACCTACGAACTGCCACGCCGTAACGCTTGCGGCTGCCTCCTTCGGGGTGGCAAGGTATTGCATCACCGAGGCGTCGAGTGGGAATGCCCAGTATTCGTATAGCCCGAGGTTGCCCGTGAAAATCAGTGCGACGACGGCGGAAACGGCAACCAAATACCATTTCACGACACCGCTCCACCACTTCGCGGGTAACCACGTTGCCACTGCAACGACGATTAGCGGCAGGAGGGTCGTATAGCCCGCCACGCTCGCGTCGAGCGTCAGTCCGTGCCAAAGTGTTGCGAGGATTTCCGTTGCGGAGGCACCCGTGGCGAGTGCTGCATAGCGCACAAGAAAAACTGCGTGCTGCACGACCGACAGCGCAACGGAGGTGAGGAACAGTGTGATGATAAATAGTGTATTGCGTTTCATCGGGTGAAAATTATTTCAAGTTTTGTCGCCGGTCGCGGCGCAGTTTTATGCACATCGTCGCAGTCAGTATTGCGGTAGCGATTCCGCCACAGATGTATGACGATGAGGTGGCTCCCCAGCCGACGAATTGCGTCGAAACGAAGACGAACGAGGCGCAGATGTAGGTCATAAATATGGCAGGAACGAGTGCCACCCATACGTTGCGCCGCTCCGAATTCAGATAGACGACTATGCACCACAGCACGATGGTCGCCAATGCCTGATTCGTCCACGAGAAGTAACGCCAAACGACGCCGAAATCGACGAACGTAATCACTGCACCGATGGCGAACAGCGGCAGTGCGATGCCGAGTCGGTGGAGTTTGTTGCGCTGGCTTATGTGGAAGATGTCGGCAATAATCAGACGTGCCGAGCGGAATGCCGTGTCGCCCGAGGTTATCGGTGCTGCGACAACGCCCAGTACGGCGAGAATGCCGCCCAAAATGCCGAGCGTCGAGCGCGAAATCTCGTTCACTGCCCATGCCGCGTTGTTGCCGTGGTCTGCCATCGCGTGCGAAAGCCCGTCCGCTCCGCCGAAAAATGCCATGGCTATTGCCGCCCAAATCAGGGCGATAATGGATTCGGAAATCATTGCACCGTAGAATACCGCGCGGCACTCGCGCTCGTTGTTTACGCATCGCGCCATGAGCGGCGATTGTGTCGCATGGAAGCCCGAAATTGCTCCGCAGGCGATGGTTATGAAGAGTGTCGGAACAATAGGCAATTTCTCTGGCGAGAGTTGGAAATTGTGGAACGTGGTCATCTCCGGCACCTTGTAGTCGCCGAACAGAATCACGCAGAGCAACCCAGCAGCCATAAAGAGCAGTGCCGCGCCGAAGAGCGGATAGAGCTTGCCGATGAGTTTGTCAATCGGCAGCAGTGTTGCGATGAAGTAGTATGCTATGATGATTCCAATCCAAGCAAGATAAGGTACTTGCGGAATCATCTCGCCGAGAATCTGTGCAGGTGCGCGCAGGAAGACCACACCGACCAGCACGAGCAGGATAATCGAGAATACGCGCATAAAATGCTGCATGCCGTTGCCCAAGTAGCGACCGACAATCTCGGGAATGCTCAATCCGTCGTTGCGCACCAGAATTACACCCGAGATGAAGTCGTGCATCGCGCCCATGAAGATTCCGCCGAAGGTAATCCACAGAAACGCCACGGGTCCGAAGCATGCACCGAGAATCGCGCCGAAAATAGGACCTATGCCCGCTATGTTGAGTAACTGAATGAGAAATGTGCGCCAGCGCGGCATCGGAACGTAATCGACACCGTCGTAGAGCCGACGGCTCGGTACGTCGGCAGTGTCGCTGATGCGGCAAACGCGCTCCAAATAGCGTCCGTATGTGAAATACGTCGCCACGAGCAGAGCCAGACAAATGCAGAAAGTTATCATCTTGTTGTAGTTTTGGTAATACAAATTTATGGAGTTTCGGATAAAAAATGCAGTTTCGGCACAAAAACTTTGCAATAAATTGCACGAATCAGAAAATTTTTACGATATTTGCAGTCCGAAACGGATAATACGTTGCCGAATTAGCTCAGTGGTAGAGCACTTCACTCGTAATGAAGGGGTCCCGAGTTCAAGTCTCGGATTCGGCTCATGGGGTCAGCGACTTATGAAAATAGGTCGCTGACCTTTTTTTGTTTGTACAGGTGCAGGTGGCAGGGTGTCGGCTTGCAGGGGTGCAAAAGAAAACCCGCCATAACGTGTTTATGGCGGGTTTGTCGGTGTGATGTGCGGTCGCTATTTGCGGCGCGATTTGGTGCGGGCAGGAGTTTTCTTGCGTTTCGCCTCCTTTGTATGCTTTGCGCCTTTGTCGTTCTTCGCGCTCTTTGTGCCTTTTGCGGCGGTGTGTATGGTGAGCGGAGCATTGAACTCGTCGTCATCGGCTTCGCTGCCATCGACCAGCGTGAAATCGAGCAGGCGGCGGCGCAGGTCGGCACTCTTGACGCAGATGCGCACCTTGTCGCCGAGTGTGAAGACGCGCCCCGTCGAGTGGCCATAGACCTCGTAGCGCGCTCCGTCGAATTGGTAGAAGTCGCCCTCGATGCTGCGCAACGACACCATACCCTCGACCAGCGAGTTGTCGAGTTCGACAAATATGCCCCATTCGGACATACCCGAGATGTGGCCGTCGAACTGTTGCCCGATTTTGTCGGACATATATTCGACCATCTTGTATTTGATAGAGGCGCGTTCTGCCTCGGCTGCAACGACTTCGCGGTCGGAGCAGTGGACTGCCAACTCTTCCAGTTTGTCTTTGTTAGCCGACTTGCCGCCGTCCAGATAGCGTTGCAGAAGTCGGTGCACGAGCATATCGGGGTAGCGACGGATAGGCGATGTGAAGTGGGTGTAGTAGCGGAAGCCCAAACCGTAGTGTCCGATGTTGTCGGTCGAATAGACCGCCTTTGCCATCGAGCGGATTGCCAAGAGCGAAACCACATTCTCCTCGGGTTTGCCGTGTACCTCCGACATCAGTTTGTTGAGTTCCTTGGCGACGGCTACGCCTTTGTCAGCCTTGAAAATGTGGCCGAAGCGGAGTATGAATTGGCGGAACTTGTCGAGTTTCTCGTCGTTCGGTTTGTCGTGGATACGGAAGAGCATCGTGCGCTCGTGGCCGTTCTTGCGGGCGCAGAATGTTGCCACACGGCGGTTGGCAAGCAACATAAACTCCTCGATGAGTTGGTTTGCCTCCTTCTGTACCTTGAAATATACGCCCGTCGGGTGGCCGTTCTCGTCGAGCGTGAACTTCGCCTCGCGACGCTCGAAGGCAATCGCGCCCTTGCGGAAACGCTCCTTGCGCATCGCCTGCGCCAAGCGGTTGAGCGTGAGGATAGCCTCCGACAAATCGCCCTTGCCCGTTTCGATTACCTGTTGCGCTTCCTCGTAGGTGAATCGGCGGTCGGAGTAGATTATGGTGCGTCCGAACCACTCGCTCTCGATTTCGAGGTTGTCGTTGATGACGAATACTGCCGAGAAACAAAGTTTCTCCTCGTGCGGACGGAGCGAACAGAGTTCGTTGGAGAGCCGCTCGGGCAACATAGGAATGGTGCGGTCAACCAAATAGACCGAGGTGCCGCGCTCGATTGCCTCGTCGTCGATGACCGAACCCGGGCGGACATAGTGCGTAACATCGGCGATATGAATGCCGACCTCGTATTTGCCTTCGCCCAACTTCTTGAACGACAGCGCGTCGTCGAAATCCTTGGCATCGGCAGGGTCGATGGTGAAGGTCGTCGTGTCGCGCATATCGCGTCGCTCGGCGCGGTCCTGCGCCGTGATTGTGGCGGGTATGGCGTTGGCGGCATCTTCAACCTCCTGCTCGAACTTGTAGGGCAGGTTGTATTCGAGCAGTATGGCGTGCATCTCGGCGTTGTTTTCGCCCTCCTTGCCGAGTATATCGACCAGTTCGCCCGTAGGCTTTGCGTCGTTCATATCCCAGCGCACAACGCGCACCGCCACCTTGTCGCCCGTCTTTACGTCGGGATACTTCTTCCTCGGCAGGTATATCTCCTCGGCAGGCATCTTGCGCGAGTCGGGAACGACGAAAATCGCATTTGTCGTAACGTCGGCAACGCCCGCATAGCAATGGTTGCTACGCTCCAAAATCTTCGTTACCTCGCCCTCTTCCGCGCCCGAGCGGGTTTTGTGCGAAATGACGATTTCCACGCGGTCGCCGTCGAGTGCGTGTGCCGAGTTGCGCGGATTGACGAACACGTCGTTCTCCAATCCCTCGCAACATACATACATCGCACCCGATGCAGTCATATCGACCACACCTTCGTAGTGCTGCATCTTGGCGCGGCTCAACTGGAATTTGCCGCGCTCGCGCTCCTCGATGAAGCCCTGTTCGAGCAACTTGTCGAGTATGTGGCGGACGGCGTCGCGCCCGTTGCGGTCGGCTCCACCCGACGATGCTACCAGACTTTTGAATGCGAATGCGTGGTCGGGGCGTTCGCTGAACATATTTACGATGAATCCTGCGCGTTCCTGCGCGTCCATTTTCTTACTTCTTCTCTTCTTTGCCATATTCGTTTGCAATTTTTGTGGCGAGGCGGTGCATAAAGTCGATGCCGACCGCTATTGCCCGCTCGTCGGGGTTGAATGTCGGAGTGTGGCTGCCACCTGCGGCAGTGCCTACTCCGAGTCTGTAAAATAGTGAGGGGTATTCGGTGCAGTAGTAGCCGAAATCCTCCGAAGTGGTGCGTGGCGGCAAATCGACTGTGGCGACGCAGTGCTTTGCTGTCGTGCGTGCAAAGTCGGTCAGCGACTTGTCGTTTACCACGCACGGATAGCCGTGATTGATGTCCACGGCAGTATGTGTGCCGAATTGCGCATCGACGCTCCGCGCAACGCCCTCGATTATGCGCCACGCCGTGCGTCGTGCCGTTGCGTCGAACGTGCGCAGAGTACCCTCCATATAGACCTCGTCGGGGATTACGTTGGTCGCGCCGTCGGCTATGATGCGTCCGATTGAGAGTGCGCTCTGCCCGTCGTTTACCGCATTGAGCATCGTAACTATATGGGCGGCAGCCGTTACCGTGTCGTCAATCTCGTTGCGTCGTGCCGCGTGGCCGCCATGCCCGTGGACGCGGAAGCGCAACTCG
>JBNMLI010000111.1:0-5491 GCA_050874765.1 Alistipes sp. | reverse complement strand
GTGCGTCTGCTATCATAATAAACACCTTATCGAATTCGCCCGAGTTCTGCAACTCGACACGGCGACGCAACGAACCCACAAAATGTCCCAAATGGAGGCGTCCCGTCGGACGGTCGCCCGTCAAAATTATCTTGCTCATTTTCCTAAAAAATACTTATAATCTGCAAATGTAGAAAAAATAATTGCCAAACAGCGAATTTGGGTTGTCCGTATAATTTTTTTTTATAATTTTGTGTTGATTACAAACCGTTAAACTATGACAATAATTCAGCTCGAATATCTGCTTGCGGTAGCCAACTTCGGCAGTTTCTCGGTCGCGGCAGAACACTGTTTCGTTACTCAACCGTCATTGAGTATGCAGATTAAGTCGCTCGAAGAGGAGTTGGACGTAACGTTGCTCGACCGCACGAAGAAGCCTGTCATACCGACTGAGGCAGGCGAGGCGGTATTGGCGCAGGTACGCGAGGCGTTGAAGGAGTACAACTCCATCAAGGAGGTCGTCGCGCAGATGAAGGGCGAAACATCGGGTCGCATTCGGCTCGGCGTGATTCCGACCATCGCGCCCTATCTGCTACACCGCTTCATACCTGACTTTCTGCGTCGCTATCCGAAGGTCGAGTTGGAGATTCGCGAACTGAAAACCGAGGATATAATCAACGCCCTGCACCACGACACCATCGATGCCGCGTTGGTGGCAGGCGGAACGTGCGGCGAGGGCATACCCGAGTACGAACTCTTCGACGACCGCTTCTACGCCTACGTCTCGCCGACCAATCCGCTCTACAACAAGTCGAATATCCGCTTGGAGGACATCGATATGCGCGATTTGATACTGCTCAGCGTCGGCAACTGTATGCGCGACCAAGTGCTGGAACTCTGTCAGGCTCGGCGCGAGATGCCGTCGCGCTACTACTTCGAATCGGGCTCGCTCGACACGCTTATGCGCATAGTCGATTGCACGAACTGCATCACGGTGATTCCCGAAATGGCGGTCGAGTATGTTCCGAAGGAGCGTATGTCGCAGGTAAAGAATCTGTTGAAGGGTGCATCGTCGCGCAAAATCGCGCTCGTCATGCGTCGCACCTACGTCAAGAAATCCATTGTCGATGCGCTACGCCAAACAATTTTGGAGTGCGTTGCACATTAGTTTACACATATATTATTGCGGGTTTACCAAATTTGTGTACCTTTGCAAGGTTATATAGACAACCGTTGATTTTTTATGGAGAAACTTATCGAAACCATAGTCGGAGCAATTCAGGACAAGAAGGGTAAGAACATAGTATCGTTGGATTTGAGCAAATTCGATGGCGCAATCTGCTCGACCTTCATCGTCTGCAACGCCGATTCGACCACGCAGGTGGCAGCCATTGCCGACGGCATCGAGGAGAAGGTCTTCGAGGTGTTGGGCGAGAATGCTTGGCGCGTCGAGGGCAAGCAGAGCGGTCTGTGGGTGGCGATGGACTACATAGATGTTGTGGTCCACATATTCCAAACCGACCTGCGCACCTACTACAAACTCGAAGAGTTGTGGGCGGACGCTCCGATACGACACTACGAAAGCGAAGAGTAAAATTCCGATTACGGAACGCAATTTGCAGACGCTTTTGTAGTTTTATTTTATGCGCGACGGTGCCGATGCGCCGTTGTCGCAGGTTTTAGCAACACACAAGTATGGGAAAAAACGACAACAAAAAAAATAAGCGGGGTTTCAATCTGCCCGCAGGTATTATGCGTCCGAACATAATGTGGTTCTGGACACTCGTTCTGATTGTAATACTCTGCCACCCGCTGCTGTTCGGCGATTCGACCGCACCCGTCAAGAGCGACTGGCTCGCCGTCGAGAAGTTAATCGAGCAGGGAGAGGTCGAGAAAATCAACATCGTCAATCGCGATGTGGCACAAGTATATCTCACACCGAAGGCTGTTTCGCGCTATCGCGGGCAGGCGGAAGGCACATTCAAGAACATACCTTCGACGGGCGTGCAGGTGGAGTTCACCATCGGCTCGGTCGATTCGTTCCGTCGCGACTTCGACAAGGCGACCGAGCAGTCGGGCAAGGAGGTTGTGCTGACCTATCAGAACAACACGACCGACTGGGTCGATATATTGCTCTCGTGGTTGCCGTGGTTGGTAATAATCGGTGTGTGGATATTTCTGCTGCGCGGTATGTCGCGTGGCGTGGGCGGCGGTGCAGGCGGCGGCATTATGAATGTCGGCAAGGCTCGGGCACAGGAGTTCAATCCCGAGGATACATCGCGCCGCATAACGTTCAAGGACGTTGCGGGCTTGGAGGAGGCGAAGGTCGAGATTATGGAGATTGTCGATTTTCTGAAACATGCCGACAAGTACCGCGAACTCGGTGCCAAGATTCCGAAGGGCGCACTGCTCGTAGGCCCTCCGGGAACGGGTAAGACGTTGCTCGCCAAGGCTGTGGCGGGCGAGGCGAATGTGCCGTTCCTCTCGATTTCGGGTTCCGATTTCGTCGAGATGTTCGTCGGCGTCGGTGCTTCGCGAGTACGCGATTTGTTCGACCAAGCCAAGCAGAAGGCACCGTGCATAGTATTCATCGACGAGATTGATGCCATCGGTCGTGCGCGTGGCAAAAATGCGGGCTTCTCGGGCAACGACGAGCGCGAAAATACGCTCAATCAGTTGCTTACCGAGATGGACGGTTTCCAGACCAATGCGGGAGTCATCGTGTTGGCGGCAACCAACCGTGCCGACATATTGGACAAGGCTCTGATGCGTGCGGGTCGTTTCGACCGTCAGATTGAGGTCGGACTGCCCGAGGTGAACGAGCGCAAGGAGATATTCGATGTTCACTTGAAGCGCCTGAAACTCGACAAGAACCTCGACCGCGAGTTCCTTGCAAAGCAGACCCCGGGATTCTCGGGTGCGGACATTGCCAATGTCTGCAACGAGGCGGCTCTGATTGCGGCACGCGGCAACAAGAAGATGGTGTCGAAGGAGGATTTTCTGGCGGCGATAGACCGTATAATCGGCGGTTTGGAGCGCAAGAACAAGGTCATAACGCCACAGGAGAAGAAGACGATAGCATACCACGAAGCGGGACACGCCACGGTAAGTTGGATTTTGGAGAATGCCAATCCGCTCGTGAAGGTTACGATTATACCGCGCGGCAAGTCGCTCGGTGCGGCGTGGTATCTGCCCGAGGAGCGTCAAATCACCACGCGCGAGCAGATGCTCGACGAGTTGGCGGCAACGCTGGCGGGTCGCGTGTCGGAGCAGGTGTTTTTCGGGCACCTCTCGACGGGTGCGCTCAACGACTTGGAGCGCGTAACCAAGCAGGCATACGCCATGGTGGCATACTACGGTATGAGCGAGAAGGTCGGTATGTTGAGTTACTACGACTCGACGGGTCAGAGCGATATGTCGCTGACCAAGCCTTACTCGGAGCAGACTGCCCGCGAAATCGACGACGAGGTGCACCGCATAATCGACACTGCCTATAAGATGGCAGAGAAGGTGATTGCCGAGCATCGCGACGGACTGATACAGCTCGCCGAGTTGTTGCTCGAACGCGAAGTCGTCTTCACCGAAGATGTCGAGCGCATATTCGGCAAGCGCAAGAAGGATATCGAGCGCGAGCGCATCGAGAACGAACGCTTGGCGGCGTTGCGCGACAACGAAAAGGCATTGAAGGAGCAGGAGGGCAAGGCAGACGCCGAGCCGAAGACCGACGGCAAAACTGCGGACGACACAACAACGGGTGCGTCGGACAAAACCACCGACGACTCCGCTGCCGACAAAACAGAAAACAGCAAATAATTAAAATCCATATATGACGGATAGAATGAAAGACCTGACGGTCAGAACATTGAGCGGGTTGGTGCTGATGGCACTCGTATTCGGCTGCACGCTGTGGTCGCAATGGAGTTTCGGTGCGCTGATGCTCGTAGTTACCGTAGGCGGAACGCTGGAATTTTACAAGTTGTGCCGCAACTGCGGTACTGCACCGTTGCGGGTCATCGGCTTGGCGACTGCCGTGGCATTGTTCGTGCTTAACTTTATCGTGTTCAAGCAATTCGGTCATTCGGCACAACCCTCTGCGGGGGCTGCCGTACTCGGGCTGTTGCTCTATATGCTGGTAATGGTGCCTACGACATTCGCTTGCGAATTGCGACACAAGCACCCTACGCCGATTGCGAACGTAGCAACGACATTTGCGGGCGTGCTTTACGTTGCGTTGCCCGTATCGCTGTTGCTCTACATTCCGATACTGCTCACGGGCGAGTGGCAGCCGTGGACGATGCTCTGCTATATAATTATAGTATGGGCAAACGATGTGTGCGCCTATCTGGTCGGCGTCTGCATCGGTCGCCACCGTATGAGCGAACGCATATCGCCCAAAAAGTCGTGGGAAGGCTTCTTCGGCGGTGTGGCAGGTGCCGTACTTATGGGAGCGTTGTGCGGTTGGTTGCTCGGTGGTAACATAGCCGTATGGGCGGCGTTGGCACTCATCATCGCCACCACGGGCGTGGCGGGCGACTTCGTGGAATCGTTGTTCAAACGCTCGGCAGGAGTCAAGGACTCGGGCGCGATTATGCCGGGTCATGGCGGATTTCTCGACCGATTCGATGCTCTGTTGCTCTCGGCACCATACGCATTCGTATTCCTTTTGATACTGAAAACCTTATAACCTAATACTATGAAAATCAACAAAGAAGGATACCAAATTATTGCCATATCGGGCGTTTGTTGCGCCGCGATATGGGCATTGGTCTATTATATGCTCGAAGCGAAGGAGAACGGGCTGTTGCTCACGCTGTTTTCCGTTTTGCTGGTGCTGTTCTGGTTCTTCATCGTGTCGTTCTTCCGCGAGCCGCGCCGTGTGAAAATCCACGACAACGACTTGGTATTCTCGCCATGCGACGGTCGCGTGGTCGTAACCGAGTTGGTGCGCGACGACGAGTATTTCGGCGGTGAGGAGTGCTTGCAGATTTCGATTTTTATGTCGGTAACCAACATTCATATGAATTGGTATCCCGTAGGCGGTGTGGTAAAGTACTTCAAGTACCACCCGGGGCGTTTTCTGATTGCTTGGCACCCTAAATCCTCCACCGAGAACGAGCGCACGACGACCGTCATCGAAACGCCCGAAGGTAAGCAGGTGATGTTCCGTCAGATTGCGGGCATTGTGGCACGACGCATCGTTTCGTATATGAAACTCGGCGATACGGTCGAGCAAAACGACGTTTGCGGGTTCATCAAATTTGGCTCGCGCATCGACCTTCTCCTGCCGAAAGATGCCGAGTTGCTGGTCGAAATCGGCGATTCTGTCATCGGCACACAGACCCCACTTGCCCGCATAGGCGCACCTATCGAGGGCGAGGGCGACGAGGAGTAACAGTGCGCAAACGTGTGGCTGATTAAGAAGATATGCAGGAGATTGAGGCGGAGGTGATTCACGGCAAGGCGTTGGGCAGGCAGATGGGCTTCCCGACGCTCAATATGGATATTGCCGACC
>JBNMLI010000110.1:0-5511 GCA_050874765.1 Alistipes sp. | reverse complement strand
TAAATAAAACTCCCATAATCATGAAACGATACATTATCCGCAGTGTGAAATATTTTTTGGCATTGTGCGTTCTATATGCGGCACTTATGTGGCTGATGCACGCAACGGGTCAGACCGTGCTGACGCTCCGCGATACGGGTGCGATACTCTTCTGCACCTCGCGCGGGTGGCTTATGCTCGGCGCAATGGTCGCTTTGGCGGCTGTTTATCCGCGACTGTCGTTCCTCACACGCCGTGTCGAGGGCGATATCGCCGACAACCGTGAGCAGATTATCGCCGCATTCGAGGCTTCGGGTTACTCGCTCGCGAGCGAGAGCGACTCGCGCCTTACGTTCCGTGCCGACGGTCTGCGCCGTCTGCTGTTGCTCTACGAGGACGAGGTTACGGTCGAGCAGTACGGACAATGGATTTGCCTGACGGGCATACGCCGCTCTGTCGTGCGCGTGGCAATGCGCATGGAGAGTTACATAACCAATTACAATCGCACACATGAATAGACGCAAAAACATATTCAGAGCCTTCGCGCTTCTTGTCGCCACCGCCACCATCTGCGCGGCAGGCATATTCGCCACGCGCAACGACTTCGGTTTGGGGCGCAACATCGAAATTATGGCAAACCTCATGCGCACGCTATCGACGGCGTATGTTGACGAAATCGACCCCGACACGATGATAAAGAACGGTGCGGCGGGCATAACCTCCAACCTCGACCCCTACACGGTCTATATGACCGAGAAGGAGGCTGCCGACCTGATGACCATCACCACGGGCAAGTACGGCGGCATCGGAGCCATAATCCGCCAAAAGGGCGATTATGTCCTCATCGCGCAACCATACAAGGGTTCGCCCGCCGACCGTGCAGGGCTGAAAATCGGCGACCGCATAGTCGCCATCAACGGCAAAGATGCCAAAGGCTTCACGACCGAACAGGTGAGCAAGCTCCTCAAAGGCGAGCCGAAGACGACCGTGCGCGTAACTGTCGAGCAACTGCTCGACGGCAAGCGTGTCGAACACAAAATCCGTCGCGAGCGCATAGCGATTCCGAGCATCTCCTACTACGGCTATATCGCCGACGGCATCGGTCTGATTGTCCACACCGACTTCACCGAAACCTCCTACGACGAGATGCGCAACGCCATACTCGACTTGCAGAGCAAAGGCAACTTGCGGGCTCTCATACTCGACTACCGCAACAACGGTGGCGGCGTGATGCAGTCGGCGGTAAAAATCCTGTCGCTCTTTGTGCCGAAAGGCACAACGGTGCTCGAAACGCGCGGCCGCAACACCGCTACCGAAACATACGCCACCGAATATGAACCGCTGCTGCCCGACACCCCGCTTGCAGTGCTAATCAGCAGTTACACCGCATCGTCAGCCGAAATTGTTTCGGGCGCGATTCAGGATTTGGACCGCGGCGTACTGCTCGGCGAGCGCAGTTTCGGCAAGGGGCTCGTGCAATCGACCGCGCCCGTCGGGTTCGGCAACTATGTCAAACTGACGACCGCCAAATACTACATACCGTCGGGTCGCTGCATTCAGGCGGTGCGCTACACCACCGACGGCAAGGCACAGATTATGCCCGACTCGCTCATAGGCGAATTCAAGACAGCCCACGGGCGCAAGGTCTACGACGGTGGCGGCATTATGCCCGACATAGCCATAGAGCCTACCCTCGGCAGCGTATTTGCCATAACGCTCGAATATATGGGCATAATCGACGATTTCGGCGACGAATATATGCGCCGCCACCAAACGATAGAGAATCCCGATGTCCGCTCGTTCCGAATCACCGATGACGACTACGATGCGTTGGGCAAAATAATTGCCGAGCGCGAAATCCCGTACAAATCCGAATCGCGCCGTGCGCTCGAAGCGTTGCGGGCTGCGCTCAAAAAGGAGCGACTCGACAAGGCGGTCGGCACGGAGGCGTTGGAGGCAATCGACAAGCAGTTGTGCGACGACAAGATGAGCAACCTGCGCACCTATCGCGACGAGATTGAGGAGTATATGGCAAACAACATCATCATGCGTTTTGCCTACAATGCCGGCGTTGTCGAATACCTCTCCGCCAAGAGCAAGGAGGTCAAAGCGGCGGTCGATTTGTTGCGCAACAGTGCCGAATACGAGCGTGTCAGAACATCGCAGGACACACACAAACAGAAACCGACAGAGGCGAACGAGTAGCCCCGCCGAACGTCATAAACCACACTAAACGCCACACCGATGCTTGACGTCATTCGCCGAAAAATACAGAAGTACGGTCGCACGATAATCCTGCTTACGGGCGTTGCCCTCGTGTGCATATCATTGCTCATTACCAACCGTATGGCAGACTCGTTGCGCGAGAAGGAGAAGCACGATGTGGAGCTGTGGGCTGCCGCCATGGAGCGCATCAACCGCGATGCCATGGGCGACTACACGGGCGACCCGCTCATCGGCGCAATCGTGAACAACCGCAACAACATTCCGTTCATCATCACCGACGAGAATCTCAATGTAGTCTCCTACCACCTCATTCCCGAAAAAATCGTCCAAGACCCCGAACGCCTGCACCGTATGCTCGACCGTATGTCGGGCGACAACACACCGATTGTGGTGCGCTTCTGGTGGACGAACGAGCACAACCACATAATTTTCTACGGTCGCTCTACGACGCTGATGATGCTCTACATCTTCCCCTACATTCAGATGTTGCTCATCATCGTATTCGTCATCGTGATTTTCATCGCCTTCCGCTCCACCAAGCAGGACGAGCAAAACCGCGTTTGGATAGGTTTGGCAAAGGAGACCGCCCACCAACTCGGCACACCGACCTCGTCGCTGCTGGGCTGGATAGAGTTTCTGCGCTCGCAACCCGTTGACCAAATGGCTGTCGATGAGATGCAGAAGGATTTGGCGCACCTTATGAAGATTGTGGACCGCTTCTCGAAAATCGGCTCCGACACACCGCTCACCACCGCCAACGTGAACGAGGTCGTCAGCGAAACGGTGATGTACTTCCGCAAGCGCATTCCGCGCAACGTAACGCTCGACTACAACGGCTTGGCAATCGAGGCTGTCAAGGCAAATCTGAACGTGGCACTCTTCGAGTGGGTTATCGAAAACCTTATGAAGAACTCGCTCGATGCCTTGCAGGGACACGGCTCGATAGACGTGCATATCGGCTCCGACGACAAAACCGTCTGGATAGACGTTACCGACACGGGCAAAGGCATCGCCAAATCTAATTGGAAGCGCATATTCCAACCGGGTTTTACGACCAAAACGCGCGGCTGGGGCTTGGGGCTCTCGCTCTCGCGCCGTATCGTCGAGGAGTACCACCACGGCAAAATAGCCGTCGTCAGTTCCGAAATAGGCAAAGGTACGACCATTCGCGTAACGCTCAAACGAGCAGAATAACAGACCGATGAATACACCAATCATAGCACCCGACACACTCTCCGCCACCGACCTGTTCGGTGCGGCGACCCGCCTCGTACCGTGCAATGCGCCCGCACAAACAGTGGCAACGGTCGCGAGCGACGGCGTATTCCAACTCGTGGCACTCGCTCTGATTATTGTCTATATGCTCTTTTTGGTGCGCCGCGCCAGCGTGATTCGGCTGATGCTTGCCACCGCCATAGGCGGCATCGCCTCCAACTTTTCGGGTCGCGAGCCAATCAACCCCGCCGACCGCCGTTCCATCGCCTTCGCGCTCTCGGTCATAGGTATCATCACCGTCGCCATGACCGCCGTACGCCTGACCGACGGCACGACAATCGACGGCGGACACATACACATTTCGCTCGGCGCAATCATCGCCGTGCTGACACTCCTCGCGCTCGCCGAGCACCTGCTCCTTTTTTGTGCAGGTGCAATAAGCGGTCGCAACGACATCTGCGAACGACTCCGCCACATCAAAATGCTCCACTTTTCGACCGCCGCTCTCGTGATTCTGCCCGCTGCCATGCTCTATATTTTCTCGCCGTCGCGCATCGCCGACCTGTGGCTCGCAATAGTCATTCTGCAAGCGTTCATCTCTGCAATTCTGTTCATTAAGGAGTCGCTTTCACTCTTTATTTCGCAAAGAATTTCGATTTTGCTTTGGATTTTGTATCTTTGCGGCGTGGAATTACTCCCTGCATCTCTTCTGCTTGCACCGTTTTTGCGCGGAAGTGCGGGAGTTTAATATATAGATATGGGTGTGAAAGTAAATAAAATATTAGTCTCGCAACCACGTCCGGCGATAATCGAGAAGTCGCCGTTTTACGAATTGGCAGAGAAATACAAAGTGCAGGTCGATTATTGTCCGCTTATCAAGGTCATCGGCGTGTCGCCAAAGGAGTTTCGTTCGCAGAGGGTCGATATTCTGTCGCATACGGCGGTCATCTTCACCGCGCGCACGACAATCGACAGTTTTTTCCGCATCTGCGAGGATTCGCGCATTACCGTACCCGAAACGATGAAATACATCTGTTCGACCGAGGCAATCGCGCTCTATCTCCAAAAATATATCGTCTATCGCAAACGTAAAATCTCGTTTGCCGACGGTTCGTTTACGGGGATTATGGAACTTATCATCAAGCAGAAGGACGAGCACATACTGCTTGCGCTCAGCGAGCCGCACAAGCCCGAGATTCCCGAGGCGCTTATGCGTCTGCACATCAACTTTACGCCGGTGATTCTCGCCCGCACCGTTGCGAGCGACATCTCGGCAGAAGAGTTGAAGAGCTACGATATGCTGTTGCTCTACTCGCCGTGGGACGTCAAGGCTATTTGCGAGAAGTTACCCAAGGACGAACTGCCGACCATCGCAACCTTCGGCGAGGGTACGCTGCGCTTGGCTATCGACAGCAACATCACCGTCAAGGCATCTGCCCCTTCACCGGGTGCGCCATCGCTTGCCAAAGCGGTCGATTTGTACATTGCCAAGGTACGCAAAGGTGTCGAGGTCGAGGGTGTATCGCTTGCCGACAACAGCGACAAGGAGGAGTTTATTCGCACACAGCAGAACCGCCTTGCCAAGAAGAGCCGTCTGCAACACGCCAAAAAGTAGCACTTTCCATCATAGCCCCCTGTATGGCAACAACCGATAACGGATTATCCCGCGCCGAGCGACTTCGGTCGTTCGGTGCAATACGGCGACTGTTCACCGACGGTCGCGGGGGCTTCGTCTATCCTATCCGCTACGTTGTCTATGCCGAGCCTGATGACGCGCTCTCGGCAAGCGTGCTGTTCTCCACTCCCAAGAAGTTCCACAAACGCGCCAATCGTCGCAACCTCTTGCGTCGCCGTATGCGCGAGGCATACCGCACCAACAAATCCCTGCTTGCCGCATCGGGCAAGACGGGTGCGGTCGAACTCGCTCTCATCTACTCGACCAAAGAGGTTCACGACCAAAAGACCATCGAAAATGCCATCAAACGGGTTCTCAAAGTCGTTGCAGAGAGCCTATAACGCGCTCCGACGCATCTGCGCACTGCCATTTATCGGGCTGGTGCGCTTCTACCAAATCTGCATATCGCCACTCAC
>JBNMLI010000109.1:0-5513 GCA_050874765.1 Alistipes sp. | reverse complement strand
TTCGTTACCTGCACCAAGCGCGAGCCGACCCCCCCCCCAAGTGCCTGCCGCGACGGAGGAGCCCGTTAAGGAGCAACCCGCCGAGCCCGAACCCGAGCAACAGCCCGCGCCGACCACCGTGCAAGAACCCGTAATGGAGCAACCTGCCACTACGCAAACCATAACGGAGCCGCAACAGCCCGCCGAGCAGCCCGCACCGCAAACACAACCCGCGCCACAAGCCTCGCCGAAGGAGTGGACGCGCCACCTCTACCTTAAAACCAATGCCGTAGGCTGGGCTTTGTCCGCAGCCAACCTCGCCGTCGAAATCGACTTGGCGCGCCATTGGTCGTTCGCACTGCCCGTCTATTACTCGGGTGTCGATTACTTCAAGTCCGACCTCAAATTCCGCATATTCACCATTCAACCCGAATTCCGCTACTGGTTCCGCCCCGACAATCGCGGCTGGTTCCTCGGCGGCCACTTCGGTATGGCGTACTACAACTTTGCCCTCCAAGGCAAATGGCGTATTCAGGACCACAACGGCTCGTCGCCGTCGTTCGGCGGCGGTATCAGCGCGGGCTACCGTATGCCTATCAGCCGCAACGAACGCTGGGCGGTAGAGTTTTCGGTCGGTGGCGGCGTTTACAGTGCCGACTACGACAAGTTCTACAACAAGCACAACGGTGCCGTGGGCGAGCGCGTCCGCAAGACCTTCGTCGGTGTCGATAATGTCGGCGTGTCGTTCTCCTATATGTTCAACCTCAAAAAGCGTAACCGATGAAGACTTTGAGGCGATACATATCCGACGCACTGCTTTGTGCGGCTCTGCTCCTCTCGACTACGGGGTGCAGCGTCCACGAGTTCCCTCGCGAGGAGGGTTCTGCGCGCCACCCGTTCCTGCTGCATCTGGACATCAACTCCTACCGCGAGATGGATTTCTACCAGACCATCGACTACTGCACCCGCACCGACGACGCGGCAGACAGCAAGGCGACGCCTATCACGCTGACCGATTTCGATTTGCGCTACACCATCAATGTCTATCGCAGCGACACACGCCAATTCACGCGCGATGCCGATACGACCATCGTTCTGACCAAAACGCCCGTCGGCGACGACTATAAGATGGACGTGAGCCTGATGCTCGAAAACAGCGAGTACAAGTTCATCGCTTGGGCTGATTTCGTGCCGCGCGGCACATCGGCGGACTACTTCTATAAGACCTCCGACTTTGCCGAGATTATCCTCGCCTCGCGCGACCCTCACCGCGCCAACACCGACTACCGCGACGCCTTCCGCGGCGAGCAGGACGCGACCGTCGATTTCACGGGCGAGATGCCTGCGGGCTATGCGCAGGAGGCGACGATGGAGATGCACCGCCCGATGGCGAAATTCAAGTTCGTTTCGACCGACCTCGACGACTTCATCACGCGCGTTATCCAAATCAAGTTGCAGCAGCAGGGATTGAGCGCGGCGGACGTGCGCAACGACCACGATATGCGTGCCGATATCGATTTGAGCGACTATAAAATCGTCTTCCGCTATACGGGCTTTATGCCATGCTCGCTCAATATGTACACCAACAAACCCGCCGATGCGTGGACGGGCATCTCGTTCGAGAGCGAAATTGCCAAACTCTCCGAAACCGAGGCGGAATTGGGCTTCGACTACGTCTTCGTGAACGGTGCGGAGTCGAAGGTGTCGGTCGCTGTCGAGGTGCAGGACGAGGCGGGCAACGTCATGGCGCGCATCGACCCGATTGATGTGCCGCTCGTGCGCAACAAACTGACCATCGTCCGCGGCGCATTCCTTACCGCGACGGCTTCGGGTGGCGCAAGCATCGACCCGGGTTTCGATGGCGACTACAATATCATCATACCGTAACAAACACACAAACAATTATTTATAAACAACTTTAATTTTTTACCACAATGAAAAAACAAATTTTAAGCGCACTCGCAGTAGTAGGTATGCTCTTCGCTACCTCTTGCGCAAAAGATGCCACGGAGGCACAGATTGCTCCCGAAGGCGATGCAACGGTTTCGTTCGCAGTCGAAGCTCCTGTTCTCGGCTCGCGTGCCTATGGCGACGGTACGACGGCTAACCGCCTTGCCGTGCTGGTCTATCACAAGGAGGCGGACGGTACCTATAAGTACAACGCCACTCTGTCGAAATTCGACCTCGACATTCCGCTCCACACGACCGTTACCATCGAGAAACTCGTCAAGGGCGAAACCTACAACTTCTATTTCTGGGCTTGCGCTCCCGACGCTACCGAGTTCGTTGCCGAGGGTGCCGATGCCGTCAACGACAAACTCTTTGCTCTGACGGTTGCCGACGGTAATGTCGTTGTAAATTACCCTGTTGGCAAGTCCAACAACGAGCAGTTCGACGCATTCTTCGCCAGCGTGCTGAAATTGAGTGTCAGCAGTGCCGTTACGCGCAACGTTACGCTCAAACGTCCGTTCGCACAGGTCAATTTCGGTGCCGACGACATCGATGCCGTTTTGGCACAGGGCGGTGCCGATGCAATGGAAAACGCCATTTCGAGCCTCACGCTCTCTATGTACAACAAGTTCAGCCTTAAAGACGGCTCGGTCGATGAAACCACGTTCGCGCGTAAGTCCATCACCTACGGCAATATCCCTACGGGTACTCTGACGGTCAATGGCACCGACTATACCTACCTTTTGATGGACTATGTACTTGTTCCGGGCGACAAAATCGTCGAGCCGCGTCTTAGCATCGTTGTAAAGCAAATCAATGGTATCTCGAACAAGACGATAACTATCAACAACGTGCCTTTGCAGCGCAACTATCGCACCAATATCGTCGGTTCGCTCTTCACGACCGAGGCCAAATTCAACGTCGTTATCGACCCTATTCTCTACGATTTCGATGTCGTTATTGCCGATGGCGGCAACCTCTCGTCGCTGAAATATGCCAGCACGGCAACCATCTCGGGCGCAATCAACGACCGCGTTTCGATTGACGCTCCTAACGGCTCGCTCACGCAGGTTATCACGCTCGACAACGCTACCATCACCAACCCGGACAACAATTCGCGTCAGACGTTCAGCATCGGTAAGAATGTGAACACTACCATCAAGGGTACGGGTACCATTAAGGCTTGCTCCAACCCTTCGCGCGACACTTCGGTTATCGAGGTACAGTCTGCAACGGGTGTCGTTAACATCGAGGGCGACGACAACCTCGTAATCGACGGCGGTAGCGGCAGCAAAACCAACAACTGCATCTACCTCAATACGGGTACGGTAAATATCTACGGCGGTTACTTCAAGGCGGGTCTTGATGTCAACGGCTACCAGAACGCTTGCGTACTTGCCGATGCTGCCAGCAGTTATGCCAAAGGTGTCGTAAACATCTACGGCGGTACGTTCATCAACGAAACCTCGACCGTCGCAGGCGATACCGTTAAGGTCGGCGTGCTGAACATTCAGGACGGTACGGGCGCACAAATCAACGTCTATGGTGGTAAGTTCGTAGGTCAGGACCCTGCCAATGGCGATAATTCTCATAATCCTTCGACCTTCGTCGCTCCGGGCTACAAGTCGGTTAAACTTGCCGACCAAATCGACGGCAAGGACGTTTGGGAGGTTGTAGCCGAATAATCGGCAACCCACTCGAAACGACCGATTTCGATTGATTTACGGCGGACGTGGTGCCGCGAGCCACAAAAAAAGACCCGCGGCACACCCTCCCGCCCGATACGGAGGCGATGCCCCGACCGGCACGCCTTCGGCAAGGACGCAGTGATTGCGCAATACCCGCACAGATTAACTCCGACCCTGCCCAAATTAACGAAAAACGTAACAATTTATAAACCAACAAAATACAACTGATTATGAAAAAAGTGCTTTTGAGCGCATTGGCTCTTTGCGCGGCGTTGCTCGCGACCTCGTGCGCCAAAGATGCCGTTGCAGGTGTAACGATTGCCGACGCATCGGTTACATTCGGTGTAACAGCACCCGAACTCGGTTCGCGTGCATTCGGCGACGGCCACACGGCCGGCTCGCTCGTGGTTCTCGTCTATGACAAAAACGGTTATCGTGCCGACCTGACGGTCGAAACCACGATGAACGCCGACCTGACCAAGGAGGTTACCGTCGGCAAACTGATTAAGGGCGAGAAGTACTCGTTCCTCTTCTGGGCGCAGTCGGCAGACGCAACGTGCTTCACCCTCGACCGTCCTAACGGTAAGGTTGCCATCAACTACGCCACCGCGATGAACAACGAGAAAGTCGATGCCTTCTTCGGTCGCGTGCTGAATATGGAGGCAAAGGCAGGCGGCGCGGCGCGCAACGTTACGCTGAAACGTCCGTTTGCACAAATCAACCTCGGTGCCAACGATATGGACGCTTTCGCAGCGGGTGCATTCGATGCCGCCACCTCGACGCTGGTCATCAAGAACGTATATAACACGCTCGACCTTAACGACGGCTCCGTCGCAGGCATCGGCGCAGTAACCATTCCTGCCGCTGCAATCCCTACGGGCGCATTCACCGTTGCGGGCGAGGCATACTCCTACTTGGCTATGAACTACGTTCTGGTCGAGGCTGACAAGACGCTGGTCGATGTTGCCTACACCATCGCAGGCATCGACGGCATCACCGCCGACAAGGTCGTAGAACTTGCGAGCGTACCTGTTCAGCGCAACTACCGCACCAACCTCTATGGCGCGCTCTTCACAACCTCTGCCGAGTTCAATGTCGAGATTCTGCCGGGCTTCACCGACGAATTCAATAACGGCACAGCAACCTTCACTATGGAGGGTGTCGAGAAAATCGGCGTGAACGAATACAACATTCTCAACGCTACGGGTCTGACCAACGCATCGGCACAGCTCTTCTCGGCGGGCGGTACGTTCAACATCACCCCCGACGGCACTCGTGCCGAGGGCGATGCCAACGTTATCGATATGACGGGCAAGGAGTACACCTCCATCAATATCACCAACGCGGCAGGCTCGCTGACGCTCAACGGTAACGGCAACACCATCAAGGGTCTGAATGCTTGCCTCTTCGCAGGTACGGGTTCGGCAAAAGAGGTCGTTATCAAGGATTTGACCATCGACGGCACGACTATGGACGTTGCCGATACGGGTGCTAACGCCATCGCCGCATTCATCGGCTACGCAGGCACTTCCGAATCTATCACCATCGACAACTGCCACATCGTGAACGCCAACATCAAGGGTGCGCACTGGAACGGCGGTTTCATCGGCTACGCTGCGGGCTGGAATAAGGCAAGCGACGGCCCTGTATTCGAGGTGGTAAATATCACTAACTGCTCCGTCAAGAACTCGACCTTCGAGGGTGGCAACGCCTCCGTCGGCTCGGTTATCGGCCACGGCACGGGCGACCTCGCTACGTTGGTTAAAATCGACGGCATCGTATCCGAAAACAACATCATCAAGAATACTTCCGAATCGAAAGCGGGTACGCTGGTAGGTACCGTAGGTGTTGCTGGTAAAGAGGCTGCTTGGAACGGCAAAATGGGCGGTCTTTATA
>JBNMLI010000108.1:0-5527 GCA_050874765.1 Alistipes sp. | reverse complement strand
GTTGGTTGCTATGCGGTAGGTGCCGTTGGCAAAGTATTCGACCCACGCCAAACGCGCAGTGTCGATGGCGGTAGGGTAGAGTATGTTGCGATATTTTCTGTCTGTGCGCGGACGATGCTTGTCGAGGTCGGTGTAGCAGAGGCGCGAATTGACGCGCTCGCTGAACAGCAGACTGTGCCTGTACTCCGTCCACCAAATCCGCTTGCCTGCGATTGTCGGACGGGTCGAAATGCGCCCCGTGTGGCGCACTCGGCGTTCGTCGCCCGTCTGCGTGTCGGTAACCACTATCGCCGAGAACTCATCGAGGCTCTCTTTGAATGCCACGGCATTGCGCCCGTCGTCGCAGAAGAGCGGATAGGAGTATGTCGTAAATGTCTTCTCGTGCGGTATGGGTATGCGTGTTGCCGAATCCTCTTCCTTTGGCAGTGTGTTCCAATAGGCGTTCAAGTCGGAGAATGTTTCGCTCGCCAAGCGGTTGATGTTGGTCTTGTAGAACTTCTTCATCGCCACCGCAGTCGTCGCAAAGACATAGGGGTTGCGCACGGCGTAGTGTACGACCTTGTCCCATACGTTCTCGTCGTATTTGGTATCGGCGTAGGCGGTGATTTGGTAGCCCAGATGGTAGTGGTCGGGTATATTTTCGCGATACGAGCCGCAAAACCACTTGTCGAGATTCTTGCGCTCCTTCGTAAAGTCGCCCGCAGCGCGATAATCTATCGTGAAACTCGGTTGCAGGGCGCGACCGAACGACGACATCGATGTTTCCGACAATACCGCATCGCCCTCTATCGCCCACAGCGGCATACAGAGCAAACCTATCGTCGAACTCTGCTGTCCGAGTATGTAACTGAATACGCGCACCACTCCGCGATTGATGTTGTTGTACTGCACTGCATGGCGGTATTCGTGGGCGGCAAGTTGTTTGAGCCACGGCATCGAGTAGCCGTCTATGGCAGGCGACGAGAGTATCTCCACTCGCTTGGGCAACCACATAACCATACCGTTGGAACTGAAATTCTCGGGGTGGACGATGAACGGAATCGTCATCGGACCGCGACGGAATCCGAAACCTATATCCGGTTGCGTCGCCTCGACGTAGTGAAAAAGTCGGTAAGCCGACACCCGTGCCGTGTCGGGATAGATTATGCTGATTTTTTTGCCTTTGATTTTGTTCCAGTGCATCGACTCGGGGTCTGCTCCCCACGAATAGAACTGCGCCGATGCCTCTCTTGCGACAAACATCAGCACCATCGTGAACAGTATGTACCGAATCGTTCTTACCATCACCTCGCTCCGCTATTCAAACGACAGATATTTCCAGCCCTGCTCCGTGAAGCACCGCACTTTGCCTGCGGCGGTGTCGTAGTAGAGTGTCCCCACGGGTACGGCGACCGAGCCGAGTTGCGCATTTTCGTACATCGTCCCTTCGGGCGCAGTGCCGAGCGCGGCAAGCGTGAACGGCACGAACGACTTCGCCCAACGCCGTCCGAAATCGACACCCTCGCCTGCATCGTCGGAGCCGAGTTTCACCCAGCCGAAGTGGCGCTTCGTGCGATAGAGCCCCTTGGGCGAATAGACCTGTATGCAGGCAATGTCGGGAGCCTGCTTGCCGATGAGCATCGTCAGTCGGCACGTTTCCGAGCCGTTCCACCCCTCGAACACATGACCGCCATCGACGAATACGGAGTGCGGCTTTTGCGTTCGGCTGTTCCACCGCCCGCGTCCACCGCGTACCGAGAGCATTGTGGTCGATTCCAATATGCCCTCGACTGTGTTATAGACGGGTTGCTCGGCAGTGTCGAAACCGTAGTTGTAGCGCACATCGCTCCACTTCTCCCACTTCGGGTCTGCCGCCTTGCGCACGGGAACATAGTCGCGCTGCATGGTGGCAACCGCCTCCGTGAGCGAATCGACCTTTGCCGAGAGCGTGGCGACCAACGCCGCGAGTTCGGCCTTGCGGTATGCTCTCTTTGTCGGCCTGTGTGCCGACGCACCTGCGCAGAGCGCGAGCGCAACGAGCAGTATTGCGAGTCGTTTCATCTTGTCAGACCTTTTTACAGCGATAGCCCTCGCCCAAAAGAATTTCGGTTACGCGGTCGCGCACATCGCCCTGAATTATTATCTCGCCCTCCTTGACGGCTCCGCCCACGCCGCAACGCTTTTTGAGCAGTCGTCCGAGTTGTTGCAAGTCGTCGTCCGAGCCGACAAAACCGCGCACCACGGTCGCCACCTTGCCCGCACGTCCCTTCGTGTCGCGCCATACGCGCAAATCCTGCTCGCGCGGGGCGAGCGTCTGCACCTGCGGCTCGTCGTCCGTCGTGTATTCGTAGTCGGGGTTGGTCGAAAATACCACCCCGAGTCGCTGTTTCCAATCGTTCTCCATAGTCGTTCGTTTAATGTAAATACATTAAATGCCTTGCAAATTTAATGATTATTGGTGATAAATCGCGCAATTTTTCCCGTATTATGTCCTAAAACAGCCACGGCAGTACCGATTCCGCATATTTTGGTTATATTTGTAATAACAAAACGCCGAAACTTATGGAGGGTAAACGCAAACAGATACGCCACGAACAGATGATTGCCAAGATGCGCAAACGCGCTTTGGCTTCGGGCAAAGTCGATTTGGCGACACTGCCTGCTCCGCTTGTCGAGCAGGACAACAAAACGGTGGTGCGCGTATTCGTCGAGGGCTACGAGGACGTGGCTTTCTGGCGCGGCATCTTCGACCATTTCGCCAATCCCTACTTGCGGTTCGAAATATCGGTGCCTACGCGAGACGATTTGCCGAAGGGCAAAAAGGTGCTGCTCTCGATGGAGGAGCAGTCGTCCGCAAAGATGCTGCTCTGTATGGATTCCGATTTCGACTACCTGTTGAGCGATTCCGACGAGGAGTCGCGTCGCATAGTCGATGCGCCGTTTATGTTCCACACCTACGCCTATGCCACCGAGAACTACTCGTGTTACGCTCCGTCGTTGCACAATGTCTGCGTCAAGGCGACCAAAAACGATACGCGCATATTCGATTTCGAGCGTTTCTTCGCCGACTATTCGCGCGCAATCTACCCGCTCTTCCTGTGGTATGTCTATTCGGCAAGCCGCAAGACCGAGAACGTATTTACGCTGTTGGAGTTCAAGGCTTCGGTGCGCTTGGGCTACCTCGATATTGCCGACAACGGCGTGCATACAATCGAGTGGCTTTCGCGCCATGTCGCCCAGCGCGAGCAGTCGCTCCGCCGATTGTATCCGCAAATGGTCGCCGATGTCGAGCGATTCGGCGAGTATCTGAAAACAAAGGGTGTGGCGCCCGAGCAGACCTACCTCTTTATGCACGGGCATACGCTGATGGACAACGTGGTGATGATTGTGCTGACGGGCGTGTGCGAAAAGTTGCGACAGATGTCCATCGCCAAAATCGTCGCATCGTCCAAAGAGGGTGTCGCGCTGAAAAACGAGATGAGCAACTACACCAACTCCCTGCGCTCGATTCGCGATGTACTGCTCGACAACGAGAACTACACCTCCTGCCCGCTCTACAAACGGCTCAAAGCCGATATTCAGCAATATATCGAGCGCACTATCGCAGCCTTACCGCGCGAATAGTCGAGGGCGTGGTCTGACATATCAGAATCTTGTCGCTGTCGCCCAAGTAGCGGTCGGTCGCCGCACCTTGGCGGTGTTGGATTGTCAGCAATTCTACGCCCGCCGTAATCTCCGTGTCGAAACCTTCGCGGCGCAGAGCCTCTGCCGCCTGCTCCAAGTGCCAACTCTCCTCCACGCACAGACTCAAAGCAATGGCGGTGTTGTGAATCAGGTTGCACTTTATGCGAAACCGCTCCAATGTCGAAAAGACAATCGGGAACTTCTCCTCCAACACGAACGACAAATCGCGCGAACGCAACGTAAGCACACTCTGATTGCGCTTCAATATGATTATCGGCGTGCGCAATGTCGGGGCATTGTCGGTGATTGCCGTGCCTGCCGCCTCCTTGTTGCCGAACGGACGGACATAGAGCGGAATGTGCTTGTTCTGCAACGGCTTGATTGTCTTGGGGTGAATGATTTGCGCACCGCTGTACGCCAACTCGATGGTATCGACATAGTTGAGCGCGTCGATTTTCTGCGCATCGGGAAATATCTTCGGGTCGGCATTGAGTATGCCGTCCACATCTTTCCACACGGTCATCGACTCGGCATCGAGTATGTTTGCCGCCACGGCAGCCGAGTAGTCCGACCCCTCCCTGCCCAGTGTGGTCGTCGAGCCGTCTGCCGCCGAGCCTATGAAGCCCTGCCCGACAAATACGCGCGCCTCCGAGCCTGCCACCTCGCACCGCAGGCGTGGCGACGACTCCTCAATCAGCACATTCGCATCTTTGTGGCGCGATTGCGTGATGAAGCACTCCCGCATATCCAACCAGCGGTTGGCAACTCCCTCGTGGGCAAGATACTCCGCCACAATGGCTGTCGAAATCAACTCGCCGTAGGCAACCGTGCGGTCGTACCACTCCTCGGCGCGCGCCTCGTCGTAGTGCGCCTCGGCAGTGAATCGGCTCAACTCGTCGAAAAACCGCTCTGCCCGCTCCACGCGATAGCCCACGTCGAAGAGGTCGGCAACTATGCAGCGGTGATATGCCCTGCACTCCTCTATCTCGCGCCTGCACTCTGCCGCGTCGCCCTTGCGCACGGCATCGAACACGCGCTCCAAAGCGTTGGTGGTCTTGCCCATCGCCGACACGATTATGAACAACTCGCACTGGTTGCCGACGATTGTGTGCAGATTCCTTACTCCGTCGGCATTGCGTACCGACGCTCCGCCGAACTTATATACTTTCATCGCTTCGTTTTCTCCCTATTTTATCGGTTTGTACTCCGTATCTGTATTGGCAAAGAGGAAGGCATAGGTGTCGGCAGCCTCCTCGATGCGCTTGGCGGTCGGTTTGCCCGCTCCGTGTCCCGCGTTGGTTTCGATGCGAATCAGGACGGGTTTGTTGCCCGTCTGCGAGTGCTGCATCTGTGCCGCAAACTTGAACGAGTGTGCCGGCACGACGCGGTCGTCGTGGTCGCCCGTCGTGATGAGCGTGGCAGGGTAGTGTACGCCGTCGCGAATGTTGTGCAGCGGCGAGTATTTGTAGAGATACTCGAACTGCTCCTTGTCGTCGCTCGAACCATACTCCACAACCCAGCCGTGTCCTATGGTGAACTTGTGGAACCGCAACATATCCATCACGCCGACCGCAGGCAGACATACGGCATACAAATCGGGGCGTTGCACCTCACAAGCACCCACTAACAGACCTCCGTTCGAGCCGCCCGCTATGGCGAGTTTCCGATTCGATGTGTAGCCTTTGGCTATCAGATACTCCGCTGCCGCGATGAAATCGTCGAAAACGTTTTGCTTGTTGGCGAGCATACCCGCCTTGTGCCAAGCCTCGCCATACTCCGAGCCTCCGCGCAGATTCACTACGCAGAAGACGCCGCCCTGCTCCATGAACATCACCGCCGTGGTGCTGAACGAAGGTGTCAGATT
>JBNMLI010000107.1:0-5661 GCA_050874765.1 Alistipes sp. | reverse complement strand
GCAATATACCTTCGAGGCGGTCGAACGGTTGCTTGCCGAGGGGTGCAAACTGATTGTCGTGGCGTGCAATACGGCTACCGCAATGGCTATCACCGCCTTGCGTACCCGCTATCCGCAAATCCCGTTCGTCGGCTTGGAACCTGCCGTCAAGCCCGCCGCACTGCATACCCGCTCGGGCGTCATCGGCGTGCTGGCAACCGAGCGTTCGTTCGATGGCGAACTCTTCCGCCGCACTTCGGCGCAGTTTGCCGATAAGGTGCGGATTATCAAAGCAGTAGGCGAGGGCTTCGTCGAGGCTGTCGAGCAAAATCGCGAGGACGCACCCGCCACCGAGGCTCTTGTGCGTCGAGCCGTCGAGCCGCTCATCGAGGCAGGAGCCGACAAAATCGTGCTGGGCTGCACCCACTACCCATTCTTGCGCAGTGTAATAGAGCGCGTTACGGCAGGGCGCGAGGTCGAAATCATCGACTCCTCCGAGGCTGTCGAACGACGTGTCGAACACCTGCTCGACGAGGGCAACCTGCGTGCCGCGCGCGACCACACCCCGCAATACCGATTTCTCACATTTGCCGATGCGGCTTATGCCGAGCGATTGCGTCGCAAGGCAATGGACGACAAGGCGAAAAAGATTGCGTCCGAAAATTTGAAGTAATTGCCATTTTTTGTAATTTAGCAACGTTTTCCGCGCGTATTACCAATGCGAAAGTTTCGTTTTCTTTCCTTTGGTATTACTTTGCGTATCGTATAGTGTAACGAAAGATTATGAAAAGAAAAAATACAGCGCCGAAAGGAAACGAAACGAAAGCGCGACCGACCTCGCGCACCGCTGCACCTGCCCGCTCGTCGGGCGATACGGCACGCTGGATTGCGGGTGTCGTGATGTTGCTCGTGGGCGTGTTTATGCTGGCTGCGGTTGTCGCTGGATTGTTCTGTTGCAAACACGATTACGGCATTCTGCACGGTGCCGATGCTGCTCTGGGCGGTGATACAGAGGAGGTTAGCAATATGTGCGGTACGCTGGGTGCCTATCTGGCGGAGTGGATTGTCGGTCGTGCATTCGGTCTGTTCGGAGTGCTTGTGCCTGTGATAGTTATGGTGCTGGGCGTGCATCTGATAATCAAGCAGTGGCGTTTTCTCAACCACACGGTGCTCTCCACCATATTTGTGATGTTGCTCGGTTCGCTCACGCTGGGGCTTGCGCTGGGCAATTCGGGCGATATGTTCACAAGCGGCTGGGGCGGTGCTTTCGGCATAGAAATCGCGTTGAAACTCAAAGGGATAATCGGTGTATTCGGGGCTTGGATAGTGGTCATCGTCGGGTGGATTCTGACGGGAGTCTTCATCAACGTCAATTTCATAAATATGATGAACAATGCCGGCAATGCCGTTATCGGTCAGGGCGGTGCGTTGGTCGATAAGGTCGCACGCTACCGTTCCAAGCACGACGATGACGAGGAGGCGGATTCGGCATCTGCCGACACCGTTGCGCGACGCGAATTGGTCGATGAAAAAATCACTGCGCCGACAGACGCACGCACGGGGCAATCGATGCAAGGCGTTGAGGAAGAGGAGATAACCGAGCCTGCGGACGATGTGCAGGAGGAGGGCGGCGACGAGCCGCAACAGCCAACCGCCGCTGAAACGCCTATCGCTACGGAGGGGCAGGACGAGCGCACGGGCGTGAAGACCATCATAGTCGAGGAACACACTGATGCAGAGGTGGATAAGTCGAAACTCAAACACCGTCCGTTCGACCCCGACCACACACCGGGGTACAAATATCCGACTGCCGAGTTCTTGGTGGACTACATCTCCGATTCGGAGGTGTCGAACGACGAGATTATGTCCAACAAACGCCAGATTGAAGAGACTTTGGGCAACTTCGGCATACCGATTCGCGATATGAAGGTAACCATAGGTCCGACCGTAACGCTCTACGAAATAGTGCAGGAGGCGGGTGTGAAAATCTCGCGAATACAGGGCTTGGAGAACGATATTGCCCAGTCGCTCAAAGCGTTGGGTATTCGTATCATAGCCCCTATGCCGGGGCGCGGAACCATAGGATTGGAAGTGCCTAACCGTAACAAGATGGTCGTGTCGATGCGCTCCGCCATTCTCTCGGAGCGTTTCCACCGCTTCTGCGGCGAGTTGCCTGTGGTGATAGGGCGCACGATTCAGAACGAGAACTTCGTGTTCGACCTCGCGAAGATGCCGCACCTGCTGGTGGCTGGTGCTACGGGTCAGGGTAAGTCGGTGGGACTGAACGCGATAATCACCTCGTTGCTCTATCGCAAAGACCCGTCGCAACTCAAATTCGTGCTGATAGACCCGAAGATGGTCGAGTTCTCGCTCTATGCCAAGATTGAGAGCCAGTTCCTTGCCAAAATGGCATCGGAGGACGAGGCGATAGTTACCGACCCGAAGAAGGCGGTCTATACGCTCAATTCGCTCTGCTTGGAGATGGACGCACGATTGGACAAGTGCCGCAAGGCGGGTGCGCGCAACATAGCCGAGTACAACGAGAAGGTGCGCAAACGCGATGTCGATGACGATAATATAATGCCTTACATTGTGGTCGTGATAGACGAGTTTGCCGACCTCATAATGACTGCCAAGGAGGTCGAAGCCCCCGTTATGCGATTGGCACAGAAGGCACGTGCAATCGGTATTCACCTGATTGTTGCCACGCAACGACCAGATGTGAAGGTGATTACGGGCGGTATCAAAGCGAACTTCCCTGCGCGTATAGCCTTCCGTGTGATGCAGATGATTGACTCGCGCACGATTATCGACCAGCCGGGTGCCGAGCGACTGATTGGTCGGGGCGATATGTTGCTGTCGAAGGACGGCGAACTCACCCGTATTCAGTGCGCATTGGTCGAAACCAAGGAGGTGAGCGACATAGTGGATTACATCTCCAAACAGCCTTCGCCGACGGGTCATGCCTACGAGTTGCCCGACTTTGTCGAGGCAGGCAGCGATGGCGGCGCGGAGAGCGGTGGCGGTATGGGAAGCGAGAGCGGTGCGCCCGTGAAGTACGACTCGCTCTTTGCCGAGATTGCCCGCGATGCGGTGGCGAGCGGTCAGATTTCGACATCGTATATTCAGCGCAACTACGAGGTCGGCTTCAACCGTGCTGGTCGTATTATGACGCAGTTGGAGCGTGCGGGCATCGTAGGTCCGCAGATTGGAGCAAAGCAACGCGAAATAAAGTTCTACGATATGCCTTCGCTCGAAGCGAAGTTGCAGGAGTTGGGACTGTTTTAACTGACGGCGTATGAGGAGGTTGATGGCAATAGCGGCATTCGTGGCGTGCTTCGTGTCGATGGCTCGCGCCGACGAGGCGGCAGAGCGCATATTGAAGGGCGTGGAGCAACGGCTCGCGGCGATGGGCGTTTATCGCGTCGATTTTGCGGTCGAGGCGGGCGACTATCGCACGACGGGTACATACACGGTCGCGGGGCGCGACTTCTATTTGCTGGCGGACGATACGGAGGTATATGCCGAAGCGGGTGTGCGTCGCGAAATCAGTCGCTCGAAGCGCGAAATCGTGGTGGATAGCATTGACGCGGCGGCACACGACATCATCAGCAATCCGTCGGCGGGCTTGGCGGGTTTGACGGAGAGCTTCGATTCGGTAACCACGGTCGGGACAGACGGTAACTACCGCATAACGCTTACGCCGAAGCAGGCGGGGGCTTCGCACGAAACCATTACTGTCGTGGTGGCGAAGGAGGGCGAGTTGCCGAAGGCAATCATTTACAACAATTCATCATCGGGGGCGATTACGGTGCGACTGCTCACCATTGCGCCGTCGGCTACGGGAGTGCCTCATTTCGATATGTCGCGCTACGCGGGTTACGAGGTAGTGGAGATGTAGGCAGTGCGGAGGAGCGGTCGTTTATTGCGGATATTGCTACAATTTCGGTAAAAAAAGACGCGAAATTTTGCAGAGTCGAAAAATTGTCGTAAATTAGTAGTGCGAAACAGCGGTCTATGGTCGCATCGGTTGCGCGAGTGGAAGAGAAAATTTACAAAATTATATACTTAAAACATTGCAGTTATGATTATTACATTCAACGAATTGCGCCGTATCAAGGACAGACTTCCGAGCGGAAGTTCGCAGCGCATAGCAGACGAGTTGGGAATCGATGTAGAGAGCGTACGAAACTATTTCGGCGGTAAGCATATGGACGCTAAAACGGGTGTCGGCGTTCACTTTGAGCAGGGTCCCGACGGCGGTGTCGTAACATTGGACGATACCCGTATTCTCGACGCTGCAATGCGTATCTTGAACGAAGAAGCCAAATAGATTGCCGACAGACAATTACAAAGGGTTGAGCCGAACAAACACCATGTTCGGCTCTTTTTGAAATAGTGCGGTGGCATCGACCGCCTGCACCAAAAAAAGATTAACCGAAAACACAATCCTGATAAACAATGAAAAAACTTATTTTGCTGGTTGCCGCGTCGCTCATGATGCTGGCGACAACGGCTGCCGAAAAGGCGCAAATCAACTATGTCGATGCGCAGAAACTCAACCACATCGGCAAAATGTGCAAGACCACCAATCCGTACAACCGTGTCGAGGTGGCGAATTATCCCGAACTGAACAAGCGAGAGGCGGAGTTGCTGCGTTGCTGTGCGGGCGAGGCGATTCTGTTCGAGACCGATGCAACGGAGATTTGGGTTAAGGCGAAGTACGGCTACCGCGGTTTCAACCGCGCGATGCCTGCAACGGCGGGTGTAGGCTTCAACCTCTTCATCGAGCGCGATGGCGAGTGGTTGTGGGCAGCGTCGAAGTGCAACGCCGACGGTAAGGACAAAAAGACGGGCGAGGCTCGCATCGAGAAGCCTCTGCGACTGATTGCCAATATGTCCGCAGAAACTAAAAAGTGCATCATCTATCTGCCTCTGTTTGCCGAACTTACATCGCTCGAAATCGGTGTGCCGGAGGGTGCCAAAATCAAGGCTCTGAAAAATCCGTTCCGCCACCGCATAGCCATCTTCGGTTCGAGCTTCACGCACGGCTCGTGCGCAACGTGCGCCGGTATGACATACCCTGCATTCCTGCAACGCCAGACGGGTTTGTACCTCTGCGGTTTCGGTATGAGCGGCAACAGCAAGTTGCAGCGCGTGATGGGCGAAATCCTCGGCGGTACGAAGGCCGACGCATATATCTGCGACGCATTCTCGAATCCGACGATTGCCGAAATCGGCGAGCGCATACGTCCGTTCATCAACGAAATCCGCGCCAAGAACAAGAAGGCTCCGATTATCTTCCTCAAAACCATCTATCGCGAAGGTCGTCTGTTCGACCTCAAAGCCGACAAGAAGGAGCAGGAGCGCATAGAGTATGTAGATGCTCTGATGAAGGACATCGTGAAGGAGTATAAAGATGTATATTATGTAGATGTTGTTGACCAGACGGGTACCGACCACCTCACTTCGGCTGACGGCACGCACCCATATTCGTGGGGTTACAAGCGTTGGGCCGATGCCATTCAGCAGCCGATACTCGACATCTTGGCGAAGTACAACATAAAATAGCAATATGCCGTGGCGGTGTGGGCGAAGCGTCGGTTGGCGCGGGTCTGCACCGCTCGGCGTGTTTTTACCTAACTTATTAACAATCAATCTTTATATCAAGCGGTATATATG
>JBNMLI010000106.1:0-5687 GCA_050874765.1 Alistipes sp. | reverse complement strand
GTGTTTGCGACCCTTCGCCTCGGCGAATATGCCTACTACCGCATCGATTTCATCGGCTGTCGTAACCTCGTCGAAGGCTATGCGCACGCGCGATTCGGTAGGGTAGAAGAAGTTGATTTCGTGTTCGAGCGCGAGCGACTCTATGACTGCCGCCTCTGCTGCCACTTCGATGGTGTCGAAAAATGCAGTGGTCGTGAGCGTGTAGCCCAACGCCTCTATGGCGCGGGCTGCGGTTACGGCTGCCAAGTGGGCGGTCATTGCCGCACGGTGCAGACCCTCCGCTCCGTTATAGACGCAGTGGAAGCCGACAATCGAAGCCATCAGAGCCGAAGCGGTGCAGATGTTCGATGTCGCACGCTCGCGCTTGATGTGCTGTTCGCGCATTTGGAGCGACATACGCAGTGCGCGCTTGCCCATTCTGTCCACCGAAACGCCAATGATGCGCCCCGGCATATTGCGCTTGAAAGCCTCGCGCGTAGCCATATATCCCGCCGACGGACCACCGAAGCCCATCGGACAACCCAATCGTTGCGATGTGCCGACGGCAATGTCGGCACCCCACTCCGCAGGCGGCGTGAGCAATACGAGCGAGAGCAAGTCTGCCTCCGCCGTAACGAGTGCACCGCAGGCGTGTGCCGCCGCCACGAAATCGGCATAGTCGCGCACCTCGCCGTTGGCGGCAGGGTACTGTACGATTGCACCGAACTCCTTGCCCGAGAAGGTGTAGGTGGCGAAGTCGTCCACGATGAGTTCTATGCCGAACGGCTCGCTGCGCGTGAGCAGTACATCGAGCGTCTGCGGGAAGATGTTTTCATCGACGAAGAGTTGGTTGCGCCCCTCCTTTACAGCCTCGCGCGAGCGCAGGGCGAACATCATCAGCATCGCCTCGGCGGTTGCCGTACCCTCGTCAAGCAGCGAGCAGTTGGCAATCTCCATGCCCGTGAGCGAGCAGATTGCCGTCTGGAAATTGAGCAATGCCTCCAAGCGACCTTGCGAAATCTCCGCCTGATATGGCGTGTAGGAGGTGTACCATGCAGGATTCTCGAACACGTTGCGCATAACCGCCGCCGATACGGCATTGGGATAGTAGCCCATACCGATGAACGAGCGGTACTGCTTGTTGCGGTCGGCAATGGCGCGGATATGTGCCGCGAATTCGTACTCGCTCATACCCTCACCCAAGGCGAGCGGTTTGTCGAGGCGGATATTTTGCGGAATCACTTGCGAAATGAGTTCGTCAATGGAGCCGACGCCGATGGTGTCGAGCATTGCACGCAGTTTCGTTTCATCGGTTGTGCCGATATGTCTGTTTACGAATTTGTCGAACATATAGTTTGGTTGTGTTGGTTATTTTTCAAATGATGACTTTTCGGGGAACATCTCCTCCAAAAAACGGCGCATTCTTGCGCGGTCGGCATCGGTTGCCGTTTCGCTGTCGTTCAGTGCAAACAGTACGGGATTGTACTTGTGCATCACCTGCCAAAAGTCGGGAACCGTAAGCGGCATGCAACGCGAATCGGTCATATAACTCCCTTTCAGGAAACATCTGACCGCCTCGCGCCAATTCTTCGCGCGGTTGTACCGTCCGACCCGTCGCATAGCGGCTCCCAAGCGGGCTACGGCGTAGCAATCTACCGCATAGCGGTCGATACTGTGCCCTTCTCTGAAACGCTGCCGAGCAGCATCTTCTACTTCGGTGCGGAACTCCTCGATTGTCTGCCGAAACCACGATTTGCGATAGGCATCGATGTTGTGGTGCGGCGCAAGCGTGAATTTCCTGCCCAAATGCTCCTTTACAAGGTGCTGGGTGTACCACATCGTCTGCGAATACAGACTGCCGTTCTTGCGTATGCGGAGCGGTTTGAGGCGCACTATCGGCTTGCCCTCCTTGTCGAAAAAGAAGTCGGGCGCAACGGGCGCACCGAAGAAGGTGTCGTCGTTGGCAAAGAGGAAGTACTCCGACAACTCGGGAATGTTGGCTATGTGCCACTCTATGCTCTGCGCATTGAACAGCGGCAGACGCTCCTTCGGTATGATTTCGGTGTGGTCGATGATGCGCACGCGGTCGTTCGCCGTATCGAGCCACTCGGGACATTGGTTGTCGGTGATGATATATATGCGGTGTATCCACGGCGCAAACTTCTCCGCCGAGCGCAACGAAAATTTGAGTTCGTCGTTGCTCACATAGCGACAATCGCCTGCGGCGGCAATCTCCAACTGCTTATCCTTGGGCAGGTAGGCATTCTTCTTGGCACGCCACGCAGGGTCGTTGCCATCTACCCACATATATACGAGGTCTATATCCATTCTTTTGTCGTTATCGGTTTCTTTTTATCCAAATAGGCACTATGTCGAACAGCCGATACGCTCTCCGCCGACCGTTGTCCCTTATTTTGAGCAACGACACTCCGCCGATTGCGTAGTTGCGTATCGCAATGTCGCGAAAACGATTGCCGATGGCTATGCCGTGGCTGTCGGCAAAGGCTGCGAATGCCTTGTGGGCATTGTAGCGTTGTAGTTGTTTCGCTTCGGTCTGACGGCTTCTTACGGTCGAGTTGGTGCTTGCAAAGTAGTGGTATATCGTTCCCGGTACGCAGACCACACGCCCGAGTGCAACGAGTGCGTGCGAGAGATATTCCACATCTTCATACTGCACATGCTCGGCAAATCGTAAGCCCGCTTCGACGAGTTTTGCCCTGCGGTAGAGCTTGTTCGTAACATAGAAGTCGGGCGGACAGTTGCACAGCGCGAATTTTTCCTGCACGTTGTCGGCAATCGCCTCCTGCGTGTAATGTACGCGCCACTTCTGTCGCCTGCCGCACTCTTTGCGCATACTTGCGCACGCGATGTCGGCACCCGTCCGCTCTGCCGCATCGACGAGCCGTTCGATGTAGTCGGCATCGACCCAATCGTCCGAATCGATGAATGCCACCCACTCGCCGCGAGCGAGGTCGAAGCCCGTGTTGCGCGCTCCGCCCTGTCGCTTGTTCTTTTGCGAAACAACCCTCACGCGCTCATCTCTGGCGGCGTAGCGTTGCAAAACGGAGAGCGAGTTGTCGGTGCTTTCGTCATCTACGCATATCACCTCCACATCGTGCCGTGTCTGCCCCGTCAGACTGTCGAGGCAGCGTGGCAGAAAAGACTCGACATTATACACGGGGACAATGATGCTTATTTGCGGATTCATATCTATGCGTCAGTTCGATGCAACAAAATTATTGCGTTTTATCCGTACAAATGTAGCATATTGTTCGTATATTTGCAAGTATTAAAGCGAATAGTCGGGTAATGACGGGATTGATTGTTTGTGCCGTAATCGGTGCGGTCGTGGTTTTGGAGGCTTTGCGCCGTTGCGCGAATCGCTACTCGGGCAGTGTCGAGTGCATGGTCGGGCGGTGGCGCGTGGTCGGTAAGGGCGACTGCATAGTCCGCTTCGATAAGGAGCGCGTGGGCTACATCGAGCGCGACGACAAACTCGAAACATTCTCGTTTGCCGTGGTGCGCCACTGCCTTATTGTCGAGCGGAATTGCGCAAAAGAGCGGTACAGAATCGCTTTTGCCGATAAAGACCGCCTGCAACTTATCGGCGCGGACGGCTCTCAAAAAACATTGGAGCGCATCTTATAAAACAACGGCGGAACGAATTGCTCGTACCGCCGTTTTCGATATTGTGTTGCGTCGCGCCTACTCTATGCGTCGCGCACCGTCCGAAATCACCACATCGTACACCTTCGGCTCATGACCGTACTTGGCCGCGAACTTGCGCTTTGCCGTCGCGATGAAGTTGTCGTAGAGCGCGTCCTTGACGAGGTTGATTGTGCAACCGCCGAATCCGCCACCCATTATGCGCGAACCCGTTACGCCGCACTGCTCGGCAAGCGTTACGAGGAAATCCAGCTCCTCGCAACTTACCTCGTAGTCGCGCGACATACCCCAGTGGGTCGCGTACATACGCTTGCCCACCGTTTCGTAGTCGCCGCGCACGAGTGCATCGCACACGTCCAGCACGCGCTGTTTCTCGCCGATGACATACTTGGCACGTTTGTAATCTTCTGCCGAAATTTTGTCCTTGACGGCTTCGAGGCTCTCGAACGAGGCATCGCGCAGAGTGTCGATTCCCAACGCTTTGGCAACACGCTCGCACGACTCGCGACGCTTGTTGTACGGCGAATCGACCAACTCGTGCTTAACGACCGAATTGATTAACACCAAACGATAGCCCTTCGGGTCGAACGGAAAGTACTCACACTCCATCGAACGGCAGTCCAAACGCATCAGATTGCCCTTTTTACCGAATACCGATGCGAATTGGTCCATTATACCGCAGTTTACGCCGACATAGTGATGCTCGGTCATCTGCCCGACCTTTGCCAATGCGAATTTGTCGATGCGGTTGTCGGCACACATATCGTTCAGCGCGAATGCAAAGGTGCTCTCCAATGCTGCCGACGACGACATACCCGCTCCGAGCGGCACATCGCCCGCAAAGGCGCAGTCGAAGCCCTTGACGGCAACACCCAGTTTGTTCATCTCGCGACATACGCCGAAGATATACTTTGCCCAACCCTCCTTGGGGCAATCCTTCTCTTCGAGCCCGAACTCGCTGCTCTCGTTCAGGTCGATTGCGTATGCACGCACACGGTCGGTGCCGTTGGCGCGAATCGCTGCTACGATTCCGCAATCCACCGCACCCGGGAAGACGAATCCGCCGTTGTAGTCGGTATGCTCGCCGATGAGGTTGATGCGCCCCGGTGCGGCATATACCGCGCACTTGCCGTCGAATCGCTCGGCAAACGCCTTTTTAACTTTTTCTGTGTCCATTGTTTGTCAGGTGTTTTATTTGGTTTTTTTGTTTTACCGTTTTGCCCTGCCCGCCCTATCGCGAGGGAGCGCAAGCGCGGTTTATTCCGCATCTAACAAAGATAAGTATAATTTTCCGAAATCTGCAACACTGCGTTGCCATATTTGCGTATGACTCTTTGCGACGGAATGCTTCGAAATCAAATTTTTTGTTACGAATTGTTGTAAATGACAAAAAATGATTATCTTTGTGCCACCATTGCCCAGATGGCGAAATGGTAGACGCGCTCGTTTCAGGTGCGAGTGTTGAGAGACGTGTAGGTTCGACTCCTATTCTGGGCACAACCGCAAGAGGTACATACCGCTTGCGGTTTTTGTTTTACCCCCCCCGCTCGCCGATGCTCCGCAGACCTATATAGATATAACCGCAAGAAAAACTCGGGTGTCGCACTTTTGCGCGACACCCGAGCCTGTTATAAAGCCGTCGGTTGTGTTTACTCCTCGGTCAGACCCATCTGGTCGATGAGAGCCTTGGTCTGCGGCTTATGTCCGCGGAACTCGACATACAAATCCATCGGGTGGCGTTGTCCGCCCTGTTCGAGCAGGTGGCGGAACTTCTTGGCTGTCTTGCGGTTGAAGATACCCGTCTCCTTGAAATAGGAGAAGCCGTCGGCAGCCAAAACCTCTGCCCACTTGTAGCCGTAGTAACCCGCAGCGTAACCGCCCGAGAAGATGTGCGTGAAGGCAGGAGCCATTGCAACACCCTCGATAACCGGCGTGATTTGGGTCGGAGCCATCGACTTGACCTCGAACTCCACTACATCGCCCTCGTAAGGCTCGGTCAGCGTGTGCCAAGCCATATCGGTCATACCGAACGAGAGCTGACG
>JBNMLI010000105.1:0-5741 GCA_050874765.1 Alistipes sp. | reverse complement strand
GGATAGTGTTGGTCGATATACCACGAAGTAGATGCGCTCGCGTCGGGATAGATGACGTTGTTTTTCAAATCCTGTTCGCGCAGGACGAATTCGCCCATCAGGCGGCGCGATTCGCGTTTGCCTGCCACATACGACACCCAGCCGAGGTAACTGTTGGCGTATTCAGCCTTTTGGGAGAAGTGGTTTTTGAGGTATGCCCAGTTGGAATAGGCGACGTACATACCGTAGTCGCGGATACGCTCGGCATCGGCGACTTGGTCGTCGCGCATACCGACCTCCCAGTACCACTGTCCGCGGCGCACCTTCTGCACGCTGTGTTCGTCGATGGGCAGACCCCACTTGATGTCGGGGAACGGACGAGCCTTATTGTCTTCGAGACAGTACCACTGCAACGATGCGCCCATGGTCATACCGTCTGCCACGTCGGGAGCCGACTCCTCGCCGTATTCCGACTTTGCCTCGCGACCCATGTGCCACTCCGCACCTGCCAGCACGCCGAGCGTTGCATCGCCCGTGCAGTCGGCAAACAGGCGACCCTCGACACGGATTTGGGAGTAGTCGTCCACATTCACTGCCGTTACCGCCTTAATGGTTCGCTCGTCGCTCTTCTCGACAGCGCAGACGCGATAGCCCGTGAAGAGCGTGATGCGTCGCTCCGCCTCGACGACAGCCATCTTTTTGTCGTCCTCGTAAATCTCGGGAGTGCGGGCGTTGCCCTTGGTCGAAGGTCCGAACTCGTTGAGCAGGTAACCGAGCGACGGGTACATACCGATATTGAGACGACCGCCCAAGCCGACACGGATTTCGGAGGAGTTGTTGCCACCCAAAACGTGTCTGTCCTGAATGAGTGCCACGCGCGAGCCGAGTCGTGCCGCCGCTATGGCTGCGCACATACCCGCTACACCGCCGCCGACAACGACGAAATCGAATTTGCCCTTGCGCACCGCCTTCGACGGCAGCCCGAGCAGTCGTTTGCGCAGGGCGCGGTAACCATCGACGGAGTTGTCGGGTGCGGCAGGGCTTGTCGTCAGCAGCAGAGCATCGCAACGCGCATCGAAGCCCTCGTTGTCGTGCAGAGCCACGCGATGTTTGCCTGCCGCGAGGTGCAACTTGCCGCCTCGCTGCCAGTGCCATTCGCTCGCCTCGGTACCGAACACTGTGCCGATATCTGCGCCATCGACAATCACGCCGAAGGTGCCTGCCGGCTCGGCTGTCCAGTATTTTGTCCAGTTGCGGGTGCGTACATATATATTATAGTCGCCCTCCGCAGCAACATCGAACTCGGTGGAGGCATCGGCAACCGCCTCGCCCAAACCGTGGGCAAGCAGATAGGTGGAGCCCATTTGGTCGATGAATTGTTGGTCGGCGACCCAACCGCCACGCTCGGCAAAAAGCGATGCGGGCAGTAAAATGGTATTATGCTTATTCATATTCATTGTGTTTTACAATTCGGTTTTAAGGCGTGGTGCCACGGAGTGTCCGTCGATAAACTGCGGTTCGACGATATATGTCGCCGAAGGCGCATCGGCACACTCGATTTTTTCGCGCAGGAGTTCGAACGACTTTACGCCGAGCATCTCGACCGACTGACCTATGCGGGCGATGGTCGGATTATAGAGGTCGAAGACCTCGTTGTCGTCGAAGCAAATCATCGCCATATCGTCGGGAACGTGCAGTCCGAGTGCATTTACAGCCTGCAAAGCATAGAGCGACAGAGTGTTGGTCGGGAAAATCATAGCCTCGACACCGCGCGAAAGGGCATCGGCGACAATACCCGTAACGCTGTCGCCCACGTTGCCATAGTGGGTATGGTGGATAGCTTCGTAGCGATGCAGACCCGCCGCACGCATAGCCTTGCGATAACCCTCCTCGCGCTCGGAGATACTCGAAATACCCATTTCGTAGCTGACGAGTTCTATGTGGCGGTAGCCGTTGCGGAGCAGGCACTGAACGCACATCTCGCCCGCACGGACATTGTCGAGCAGCACGCGCGAAGCCTCGATGTCGGCGATATTGCGGTCGAGCAGAACGACAGGTATGTCCGCCTCGACGACGCGACGCACGGCATCGGCTCCGCCTGCGCAAGGAGCGATAATCAGACCATCGACACCCTTGTTTATCAAAACGGAGAGCATACTCTCCAACTTGTCCGCCTTTTCGTCGGTGCTGGCGAAAAGCACCGTATAGCCCGACGAGTAGGCGACATTTTCTATGTAGCGCACTATATCGGAGAAGAAGCGGTTGGCGATATCGGAGACAACGACACCTATGGTGCGCGTTCTGCCGCTGCGCAGCGAGGTCGCCACACTGTTGGGGTGGTAGTTGAGTCGCTCGGCAATTTCGGTGATGCGGGCGACCGTCTCCTCGCTGACGCGGTAAGCCATAGAGCCGTCGGCACGGCGGTGGTTGCGATTCATCACGAACGAAACCAACGAGATGGAGACTCCCGCTTCGCGTGCGACATCGCGTATTGTTACTCGTTTTACCATAATTTCAAAATAGACGAAACAAAAATATAAAACGTTTTAGCAAATTGCAAGACTTTGCAGTTTTATTTTTAGACAGATTTTTTGCACAGGCAACCGGTCGCGCAAAAAGCAACGGTGGCGACGGACAAAACGGGCTAAAAATTTCATTGTTTGCAAATCTTTGCTAACTTTGCACGGATAACGGGCGCGAAAGTCCGTGCTTAACAACCATTACGATGCATCTGTTATATCTGATTCTGATACCGTTCTGCGTATCGTTCGTCGCGGTAGCCGCCATTCACCCTTCGCTCGTAAAACTCGCCCGCGAGAAAAACATCGTCGATAATCCCAACTCGCGCAAATTGCAGGCAGAGCCCGTTCCCGTATTGGGCGGCATCGCCATATTTTTCGGCATAATGCTGGGGTTGGTATGTACCTGCGCCATCGTGAATTGCTCGTCGTTGTTCGTCATATTCGGCTGTATGTTGCTGATGATGTATCTCGGTGCGATGGACGATGTGTTGGACATATCGCCACGCCTGCGGCTCGTTGTGCAGATTGTGGCGACACTCATATTGATATATATAGCGGGTTTGTCGCTCGACGACTTCCACGGCTTGTGGGGCATAGGGGCATTGCCCGAGTGGGTCAGCACGCCGCTGACAATCGTCGCCGTCGTGGGTATCATCAATTCGCTCAACCTTATCGACGGCGTAGATGGATTGTTTTCGACATTCTCGACGGTCGTTTGCGCGATATTCGCACTGATTTTCTATCGCTGCGGCAATCTGCCGCTGTTCGTGCTGGCAGTAGCCTCCATCGGAGCTATGATTCCGTTCCTGTTGCACAATGCCTTCGGCAAGAAATCGAAGATGTTTGTCGGCGACGGCGGTTCGCTGCTTATGGGAATAGTACTCTCCGTGTTCGTTATGGAGATTGTGAGCAATCCCATATACGAGCGCGTATTCGACCACAACAACTGCGCAATCGTGCCGTTCGTATTTGCCGTATTGGCGGTGCCGGTATTCGATACGTTGCGCGTGATGACTGCCCGCATCGTGCGTGGCGGTTCGCCTTTTATTGGCGACAAGACCCATTTGCATCACCTGTTTATATGGCTCGGCGTGTCGCACATAGGCACTACGCTGTGCGTGGTCGCGCTCAATCTGGCGGTCGTGGCTGTTTGGTGGTTTGCGGCGCGGGCGGGCGTATCGGCAGACGGACAGTTCTATGTTGTCGTGGCGGCGGCACTGGCGGTAACGTGCGGTGTCTATTACGGAGTGCGCGGCATTGCGCGACTTGCGCCCGAGAAGATGGAGCATTTCCGCGAATGGAAACAGCACCACAAGCCGAGCCGACGGCTGTTCGACTTTATGCGAAGATTTGTTGACCGTTTTTAGGTTTGCCGAATTCCGACCGAGAAAATTTTACAAAAAATTTGCGTCCCGTGCGAAAAACATTTGCACGAGATTTGCAATTATTTGCCACAAGAAAAGACTCGGAGCATAAAATAAACTTATCGCGCCATAAGAATTATGGTATTGCGCGTGAGCGAAAAACGACTTATCTTTGAAGAAAATAGGCGGCGGCTCAACAGAGAATTCGAGTAAACTCGATGCTCTGTATTCGCCTTGCACTATCTTTGTTTGCGGAACAACCTTTGAAAAGAGTTTATATATTTGAAAAACAACCAAAAAAGAAGAGCATTATGAAAAAGTATCGTTGCACGGTATGTGATTGGGTTTACGACCCGGCGGTCGGCGACCCCGATGCGGGCATTGCCCCGGGAACACCGTTCGAGAGTCTGCCCGATGATTGGGTTTGCCCGCTATGCGGCGTAGGCAAGGACGAATTTGAAGTAGTCGAGTAAATGATTCGGGAGGTCTTTCGACCTCCCGAATTTGTTTTATATTGTCGCTATCGGTAAGTTATCTGACACAAAAACAGTATAAATCCGCTGCAACCTTGCCGATAACGGCAAATTTTAGGCGGTTTTTGGGGAGATTTATCAGAATATTATGCCGATAGAGGAGCCGAAAGTGAGGATATTCATATAGCGTTGGTGGGTGGCGTTGTAGGGCGAGAGGAGGTTGTAGTCGGCAAACACGCGCACTCCGCACCGTTCGCGCAAGCGGAAAGCGAGCGACAGACCGCCACCGAGGCACAGACCGTCGCGTGCAGGTACGGCTGTTTCGGAAAACAGCACTTTCGAGTAGCGGGCATAGCCGAACGTAAGTTTGCCGCCGAATCGCAGGCGCGGAGCAATCGGATAGGAGAAGTGGCTGCTGCCGCAGAGTGTAAAGACATCGAGCGCACCGCGCTCTTTGCCCGTGCGTGCATAGAGCATCATTTTGCTTACCGACAGTCGCAAACCGAAGCCGACGTAGGGATTGATGAAGCCGACCCCGTCGATGCTTGCCGACACGCCGCTTTTGATGCGGAATGCCGTATGGGCGTCCAGATGGTAGTCGTTCAGCGGTACATTGATACCCAGCGATATACCCAGAAAGAAGAGGCGGTCGAGGCGTTGCAGGAACTCGTTCTCCGCCTCGTGGTCGATGCCCCTCTCCTTGTATATCAGGTCGGCAAAGAAGTAGCCCAATTCGGTACTCAATATGCCGATACCCGCACCCGTCAGCACATCGCTCAACCAATGGCGGTTGTTGGCTACGCGCATCAGCCCCGTAACCGTGGCAAGCGTATATGAACTTATGCCCACCCAGTGGCTTTTATAGCCATACTCCTTGGTGAGCATCGTTGCCGTCATAAATGCCGTTGCCGTGTGTCCCGACGGGAAGGAGTTGTTGGCAGAGCCGTCGGGGCGACGCTCCCTGACCGTATATTTCAGCGTATTGACCGCACTTGCCATAATTGCAGCCGAAAATATGTCCGAAACCACCATTCTGCCCCACGAACTGCGGCTCTCGACACCGCACGCCTTTATGCCGAACTGCGCCACCAGCGGAGCATACTGCAAGTAGTCGTCGGCACGGCACTTATAGTGAGACATATAGGTATTGCGCATATCGCGAAAACGACTGTCTATGCGTTGCGCAATCAGCCCGCCGACAATCAGCGGGACACCCACGCAGGTCATTCGGTAGAAACGCGAATTGAAGAAATCTCTCTCTTGGGGCTCGGCGGTGAACGTATCGGAGAAGTTTTGGGTGCAGAAAACCGTATCGGGACGAGCGACAGCGATGCTGTCTGCCACGGTATGAGCCGAAGCGCAAAAGACGAAGAATAAAACGAATACGAGTAGAAGAAACCCTC
>JBNMLI010000104.1:0-5773 GCA_050874765.1 Alistipes sp. | reverse complement strand
TGCAAGCAGAGCGAGGTCGATTACTCGAAATTCACGGGCTACAACTACTCGCCCGAGTGCTTTTGGGCGAAGGTGCTGCATCTGTTGCGCCAAAGCGACGAGTTGCGGCGCGATGCCTACACGGTTGTGGAGGAGTGCGACTGGATACCCGCATTGCTGACGGGCAACACCGACCCTGCGCGACACAAGATGGGTCATTGCTGCGTCGGACAGAAGATGTTTTGGTCGGAGGAGTGGGGCGGATTCCCGCCACGCGAGTTCTTCGAGTGCATAGACGCACGTCTGTTGCCGATTCTCGACACGCTGCACCCTGCAAAATACACCTGCGACCATGCCTACGGCACGCTGTCGAAGCAGTGGGCGGAGCGATTCGGATTGAGCGAGGAGGTGAAAATCGGCGTGGGCAATGTCGATTCGCATCAGGGCGCAATCGGCGCGGGAGTAGCATACAAGACTGCCGTGCTGACGCTAGGCACATCGGCAGGCTGCATGGCGGTGATGCCGCCGCAAGAGTTGGGCGGGCGCATCATCGACGGCGTATTCGGGCAGGTGGATAGTTGCATACTGCCGGGTATGATTGGCTTCGAGGTCGGACTGTCGGCATTCGGCGATGTATATGCGTGGTTGAAGCGCACGCTGCTCTATCCCGCAAAAACCATACTTGCCGGCAGCAAAATCGGCACGGAGGAGCAACGCAAGGCGTTGGCGGAGGAGATGGAGGAGCGCATATTGCTACAACTTACCACCGATGCGGAGGCATTGCCGCTGCGCGACGATGCACCGTTTGCGACCGACTGGCTCAACGGCAGGCGTTCGCCCGACACGAACGTGAAGTTGTGGGGGTCGCTCATGGGGTTGCGGCTCTCGACGAGCGCGCCCGAACTCTACTACGCGCTGGTCGAGGCGACGGCATTTGCGTTCCGCGCCATCATCGACCATCTGACGAAGAACGGATTGGAAATCGAGAACCTCATAGGTGCGGGTGGCATCGCGCAGAAATCGCCGTTCGTGATGCAGATGCTCGCCGATGTTACGGGCAAGAGCATCGAGGTGTCGTCGTGCAAGCAGGCGGCGGCGCACGGCTCGGCGATATGCGCATCGGTGGTGGCAGGCATCTACCCTACCATCGAGGCGGCACAGCGGGCGTTGTGTCGTCCGATTCTGCGTACCTACACGCCGAACAGAGCCGTGGCGGAGCATTTCGACAAGCGTTATGCGCGCTATCGTGCGGCAGGTCGCTTCACCGAAAGTTTGGTAGAAAACGAGTAACACAAAACCGCCTCCCGCTCGGGCAGAAACGGCGCGGGCGTGGGGAGGGCAACACATAAGGACGAACCGAGACCGACGACAAGAAGACACAGAACTACAAAACAAAGAGCAAGAAAACCTAAAACAAAAAATTTATAAACAACCTAAAACAAAATGAAACCAACCAACAGAAAATGGTATATTGTGGCTACGATGTTCATAGCCATAATATGCAACTACCTCGACCGACAGTTGCTGTCGATTCTCAAACCCGAAATCCTCGACCACTTCCACATAGGCAACCTCGAATATGCGTGGATTGTAAACGTGTTCCTCATCTGCTATGCCGCAATGTACCCCGTATCGGGCATACTGGTCGATAAGTTCGGACCCAAGCGCGTGATGCTCGGCGGTATCACCATCTGGTCGCTCGCCTGCATAGGCGGCGGTCTGGCTAAGAACGCTACGATATTCGCCGTGTGCCGCGGCATACTCGGATTGGCAGAGCCGACCATCTTCGCAGGTCAGCTCATCGCCGTAACGATGTGGTTCGAGAAGCGTCAGCGTGCAACAGCCAACTCGCTCTGCACCAACGGCGGCTCGATTGGCGCAGTCATTGCGCCTGTCGTAATCGCTTGGCTGATGGGCTATTTCAATTCGTGGCAACACGTCTTCTTCATAGCGGGTATCACGGGTTTGGTGATTGCACTCGTATGGCAGTTCATCTACACCACTCCGCCGCAGGAGATATTGGCAAAGACCGTCGATGCCGACAAGCAGGCAGAGGGCGGCAAGGGCGAATCGCACTCGTTCACGCTCGGCGGATTGTTTCGCACCAAGACGCTGTGGGGCGGCATACTGATTCGACTCATCAGCGACCCCGTGTGGTACTTCTGCTGCTTCTGGTTGCCGGGATTCCTGCGCACCATGGGTGAGAACGAAGGTCTGTCGAACGACCAGACGCTCAATATGATACAGTGGATTGGCGGTATTCCGTTCCTCGTGGGTGCGGCAGGCGGCATACTGACCTCGATGTGGTCGGACGTGCTGATTCGTCGCGGTATGGAGGCGTTGCGTGCGCGTAAGAAGGTGCTGATTACGATGGCATTCCTCGCACCGTTCGTGGCGGTCGTGCCGTTTGTCAGCGACTGCGCAGCCATCTCGTTCGAGTGGCGCGTGGCGTTGGTCATCGCGCTGTTCTGCATCATCGCCGTGCTGTGCAACTCGTGGCTCTACACCGCTCCTGTTACGCTGGTCGAGCAGTTCCCGATTAAGAATGCGGCAAGCGTTATGGGTATCTGCTGCGGTGCGGGTGCGCTCGGCAGCGTGGTGTTCAACCAGTTCGTAGGCTCGATTCCGGAGAGCGCGTGGACGGTACTCTTCTGCTTTATGGGTACGTTGCACCTCATTGCGGCGGTCGTAATGTGGAAGATGGTACGCCCCGAGAATCCAAATAAGGTAAATGCTTAAAACTTATCATACAAACACTATGAAAACCATCAAAGAGCCGGCTCGCGAACTCAACGTCAGAGCCGAAGTCGATGTCCTCGTTGCGGGCGGAGGCCCTGCGGGAATCATGGCAGCCGTAGCGGCAGCCAAGGACAAAAATTTGAAGGTAATGCTCGTCGATAGCCGTGGCTATCTGGGCGGCAATCTCACAATCGGTCTGCCGATTCTGGCATTCCTCGGTCCGAAGGGCAATCAGGTCATCAGGGGCGAGGCGCAGAAGTTCATCGACCGTCTGCGTGCCAAAGGTGCTGCAAGCGAACACAAGCCTTGCAAGAACCATATGAGTCTGACAATCATCGACTCGGAGCAGGCGAAGACCACCGCTTGGGAGATGATGGACGAGGCGGGCGTCAGCGTATTGCTCTACACATTCGTAGTCGATACGATTGTCGAGAACGGCACCGTCAAGGGCGTAATCATAGAGAGCAAGGCAGGTCGCGAGGCGATACTTGCCAAGACAGTCATCGACTGCACGGGCGACGGCGACGTTGCATTCCGCGCAGGCGTGGAGTGCCACAAGGGCGACAAGGAGGGCGGTATGCAGCCGCCGACGCTGATGTACTCGATGCGCGGCGTGGAGGTGCAGAAGTTGCGCGATGCCATCTGCAACAATCCGCAGAAGTACGACATGGACGTAATGCCGCCCGAGCAGTTCCGCAAGGGCCACTTCATCACGGTCGGCTTGCGCGGTTGCATAAAGGAGGCGCAGGAGGCCGGTTTGCACATTCCTGTGGCTCGTACAATCCTCATCACGGGGTTGAAAGACGACGAGATTTGGGTCAATATGACCCGTGTGAACGGTGTCGATTCGACCCGTCCCGAGAGTTACACCAACGGCGAACACGAGGCTCGCAAGCAGATGTATGAGGTGGCAGAGTATCTGCGCCGATTCGTACCGGGTTTCGAGAAGGCATACATCGAGGAGGTTGCTCCGTTTATGGGTATTCGCGAGAGCCGTGTGATTGTCGGCAAGTATGTGATGACGGCAGAGGATATTCTGCATCAGACCCACTTCGACGACGCGATTGCCGTGGCGGGTTACCCTGTCGATATTCACCACGCCAAGGGTGGCGACTGCACGATGCTCTTCTGCGACGATGCTTACGACATACCGTACCGCGTACTCGTCCCTGCGAAGATAGAGGGCTTGCTCGTTGCGGGTCGTTGCTCGTCGATGAATCACGAGGCGATGGCGGCAACGCGCGTCATGTCCACCTGCATGGCGTTGGGCGAGGCAGCGGGAACTGCTGCACGCATAGCCTTGGAGGAGGGTGTCGAGCCGTCGAAGGTCGATGTCGCTGCTGTGCAGAAGGCTTTGCTCGCCAACGGCGCGTATTTGGGAGATAGAAAATAAGAACTTAAAACTCATACAGAATTATGGCAACAAAAACAATTTCGGTACCTGCATGCGAGATTCCCGTGCGTGCGGAGGTAGATGTACTGGTAGTCGGTGCGGGTCCTGCGGGACTTATGGCGGCGCAGGCTGCTGCCCGAGTAAAGGGAACGAAGGTTATGCTCATCGAGAGCCGCGGTATCTTGGGTGGTAATATGACCATCGGTCTGCCACTGCTCGGCTTCCTCGGCAGAAAGGGCAACGTGGTAATCAAGGGCTTGCCGGGTGAGTTCGTAAAGCGTCTGCAAGACAAGGGTTTGGCTACGCACCACCGCGCCTGCCCGCTGCACGTCAGCCTTACGATGATTGACCCCGAGGGTACGAAGCGTCTGGCATTCCAAATCATCAAGGAGGAGAATATCGACCTGCTGATGTATGTATTCGCCACCGACGTGATTATGGAGGGCAACAAGGTCAAGGGCGTAATCATCGACTCGAAGAAGGGTCGTGAGGCTATTTTGGCAAAGACCGTCATCGACTGTACGGGCGACGGCGACATCGCTTTCCGCGCGGGTGCGCCGATGAACTACGGTAACGAGAATGGCATTCCGCAGCCGCCGACATTGATGTTCTCGATGCGCGGTGTCGATTCGCGCAAGTTGCGCGATGCTGTCGCCGACCACCCCGACATCTACGACATCGACTACATTCCGAACGAATTTTTCCGCGCCGACGACAACTGCACGTTCGTAGGCTTCCGCAACCAAATCAAGAAGGCTCGCGAGGCGGGTTACAAACTCCCTGTCGAGCGCACGATTTTCATGACGGGTATGGCTCCCGACGAGTGGTGGGTGAATATGTCGCGTGTGAACGGCGTCGATGCGACCGACCCTGCACAATACACTTACGGCGAGGAGGTTTGCTCCGACCAGAACGAAGAGATTGTCCGCTACTTGAAGGCTTATATTCCGGGCTTCGAAAACGCATACGTTGACCGCGTCGCTCCGTTCATGGGCATTCGCGAAACGCGCCGTATCGTCGGTGAGTATGTGCTGACGGAGCAGGATATTTTCAACTGCGCCAAGTTCGACGATGTGGTAGCCGTAGCAAGTTACCCTGTCGATTTGCACCACCCTGTCGGCGGCGACTGCTCGCTCTACTGGTGTCCCGACTGCTACGACATCCCGTACCGCTGCCTCGTTCCGCAGAAGGTCGATGGTCTGCTCGTAGCGGGTCGTAACGTTTCGATGACGCACCTCGCACTCGCTTCGGCGCGCGTGATGGGTCCTGCGATGGCTATGGGTGAGGCTGCCGGTAAGGCTGCCGCGCTTGCCGTGAAGGAGGGCGTCGAGCCTCGCAACCTCAACGTGAAGGAGTTGCAGCAGGCGTTGAAGGACGAAGGCGTCTATTTCAGAGAGGAGTAGTACGGCTATGGGACGCAAGGTGATGTGGCTTGCCTCCCTGCTGATGCTTTGCACATTTGCGGTGAACGCCAAAAGCCCCAAACGGGCAGATGGCGTTCATCGTGTAATGACCTGCAACATTCGCATCACGGGGTTGGAGGCAGACGAGCGGGACGGCATACGCTGGGACGACCGCAAAAAGACCATGGTCGAGTGCATACGCAAGTATCGCCCCGACATCATAATGATGCAGGAGGTGATTTACGACTCGTATGCCTAC
>JBNMLI010000103.1:0-5795 GCA_050874765.1 Alistipes sp. | reverse complement strand
CTTCTGACCCGTAACGATGGTGTTGTTGAGGTCGATACCCGCAATACCCGTTGCGATAAGTTCCGACGGCTGAATACGGCGGAACGGGTTTACCGTCGGTCCGCCGATTTCGCGTGCCTCGCCCTCAATCTGCTCGCCGCCTTCGAGCGGTTCGCCGTAGGCGTTGAAGAAGCGACCTGCGAGGTTGTCCGACACCTTCAACTTCGGCGGCTCGCCGTGGAAGACGACCTCCGAGTCGGTGGCAAGACCCTCGGTGCCGGCAAATACCTGCAACGTAACGTTCTCGCCCATAATCTTCACTACCTGCGCCAATTTGCCGCCGACGGTAGCGAGTTCGTCATTACCGACGCCCGTGGCGCGAAGCGTTACGGTCGCCTTGGTAATGTTGTCGATTTTGGTATATACTTTTTGAAATGCTCGTGTTGTCATAATGATGCTGATGTTTTACTCTGCTTGCGCAACATATTGTTCAATCTGCTTTTGGTAGTCGTAGAACTTGTCGCTCTTCCACTCCGAGTAGTTCATCTGACGGAAGAGGTTGATAAGTCCCTTGAAGAACTTGGAGCATGCCTCGAAATCGGCGAAGTTGAAGTGGCGGTCGCAGATGCCGAGTACCATTTTGTACATCATCTGCTGACGCTCCAACGGACAGTTGGCGTCGATGTCGTCGAATGCGTCCTGCTGCAAAATCACGAAGTCGATGAGTTCACTCTTCCAGAAACGCTCGTGGTACTCTACCGGCACACCGTCGTCGCCCAAGATGTTGATTTGGTCGTTAGCCTCCTTACCGCGCTGTACGATGGTCTTGCCGCGATAGACGAGCGACACCCAATCCTTCTCGATTTTCTCGCCCAGATACTCCTCCACCTCGGGATATTCCAGATACTTGGAGTACGATTCGAGCGGGTCGATTGCGGGATAACGCTTCGAGTCGGCACGACCCTGCGAGAGGGCGTAGAAGCAACGCGCCGCCTTCTTGGTCGATTCGGTAACAGGCTCTTTGAGGTTACCGCCCGCAGGCGACACTGTACCGAGGAACGTTACCGAACCCGTCGCGCCGTTGTGCAGTTTCACAAGTCCCGCACGCGAGTAGAAGTTGGAGATGATTGCGGAGAGGTCCATCGGGAACGCGTCCTGACCCGGCAACTCCTCCAAACGGTTCGACATCTCACGCAGAGCCTGCGCCCAACGCGATGTGGAGTCTGCCATAACCAGCACCTTCAAACCCATCGAACGGTAGTACTCGCCGATGGTCATACCCGTATAGACCGACGCCTCACGCGCGGCAACAGGCATATTGGAGGTGTTGCATATAATTATGGTACGCTCCATCAGTTTATGACCCGTATGCGGGTCTATCAACTCGGGGAACTCCTTGAAAATCTCGACCACCTCGTTGGCACGCTCGCCGCAGGCAATCATTATGATGATGTCGGCGTCCGCCTGCTTGGAAATGGCGTGCTGCAACACCGTCTTACCGGCACCGAACGGTCCCGGGATAAAGCCCGTACCACCCTCGGCAAGCGGGTTGAATGTATCGATGGCACGCACACCCGTCTCCATCACTTTCGACGGACGAGGCTTCTCGTCGTAGCAACGCACCGCCTGCTTTACGGGCCAACGCTGTACCATGGTGATAGGGTACTCGTTGCCGTCGGCATCGGCTACCGTCGCTATGGTGTCCGTAACCTTATATTCGCCTTCGCCCGCAATGCTCTTTACCGTATAGTTGCCCGTCATGATGAACGGCACCATAATTTTGTGGGATACCCACTGCTCCTGCACCTCGCCGAGCCATGCTGCCGCCGTTACCTTGTCGCCGACCTTCGCCAACGGCTTGAAAGCCCACTTGCGCTCGAAATCGACGGGGTCGGTGATGGAACCGCGCTCGATGAAGAGGCTCTCCATCTTCTCCAAGTCGTTCTGCAAACCGTCGTAGTTGCGCGAGAGCAAACCCGGAGCGAGTGTCGCTTCGAGCATGTGTCCCTCAAATTCGACCTTGTCGCCGATTTTCAGACCGCGTGTCGAGTCGTAAACCTGCACATAGGCATCGTCGCCTATTACCTTGATGACCTCCGCCATCATTTTGGTATCACCGCAATAGACATAGCATATCTCGTTCTGACCGACTGCTCCGTCCGCCTTGACGATTACGATGTTGGAGATGATACCGTTTACACGTCCTGTTGTTTTCATATATGATTTTATAATTTATTTACCAATTCTTTACCGTCGAGTTCCGCCATAAGCCGCTCGAACATCTGCTTGCCGTAGTTGCGGTCGAGCAGTGTCCAGCGTGCCACCATATTGACCTTGACCAAATAGGCAAGCACGGCGTTTATGTCGAAATAGTCGAACGTTGAGAGTTCCGAAGCCATATCCCAGCGGATACGGTCTATCTTGCGCTCCTTGTCCAGAAGGTTGTGTTCGTCGTTTACCGTCGCAATGAGTGCATCGATATAGGCAATCTCGCCGCGCAGACCGAAGTCCGCCGCCGAACTGCGTTGGAGTTGCTCGACCACCTCGCCGCCACCGACCGTTACCGTGTCGATTGCCACGCCTTGCGCACGAGCCGTTGCCGCCGCTATGACGTTGCGCAGTGTGCGGTCGAATGCCGACCACTCGCGCAGAAAACGCGCACCCGATGCGGCGCACTCGTCGTAGTATGCCGTAAAGAGCGAACGGGCAAAAGGCTGTGCCGTGTCGGTCGAGTCGGCATCTTCGCCCTCGGGATTGGCGTAGGCACGCACAACGCGGGCTATGCGTTCGGGCAGATGCGTTGGCGAAGCGAGTTCCGCTTCCAGCTCCTCTGCCGTGAGGCGACCCAATCGGTTGTGAGCCGTGCTGCCGTTACGCAGGGCGACCAGATTCTCGCAATCGTAGTAGAGGTAGAGCAGACGCACGCTCTTGCGGTCGCGCGCCGAGAGTACCTCGATGGTTTCGGCGAGCAGAGCATCGATGTCCAAACCTTTGGTTTCGGCATCGAGCGCATATTCGCGGAACCCCGATACGAGAGTGTAATAATTCGAGCCGAACATAGGCTATGCGAACAACAAATGTGAAACCTTGTCGCGCAGATACTGTTGCAGCAGAGCCGCGAAACTCTCATCGGTGAAGGCTATGTAGTAGCCGCCGTTCTTCGCACCGATTTTGAAGCCCGTGCGGACATCTTTCGAGTAACCTACCTCGATGCCTGCCGCGAGCAACTCGCCTGCCGACGCACCGAATTTTGCCGCAAACTCCTTCTCGAATGCCTCGGGCAGGAGCGCTTTGAGTTCGGTCTTGGAGCCGTTGCCGTTCCAGTTGCGGGCAACCTCGATGAGCATCGTCTTGATGAACTCTGCGTCGAGCGTCGCGCCTTTCAGTGCCTCGTCGGTCGATTTTGCGATAATCAGGTCGGCGATTTCGCCCTTGATTGTCGCCACTGCCTGCTTGCCTGCAAGGGCAATCTCGGTCAGCGAGTTCTTCTCGACGTCGGCAGCCTTCTCCTCCGCCTGCTTGACGATTTGAGCCGCCTGCGCCTGCGCCTCGGCTACTATCTTCTGTGCCTTTGCCTGCGCCTCCGACACCATTCGTTCGGCCTCGGCACGACCCTTCTCCAATCCCTCACCGTAGAGTTTGTCGGTAAGTTCTTTCAATTTGTTTTCCATAAAATTTTATATAAGATTTTTTTGTTTCGTTCTTCGCTGTGTTTGTTGCCTTGCGGCTCGTTGCTTCGCTGCAAATTCCGCGCCTTGTCGTCGGGCGCACCCTCTTATCTTCGATAAGGCAGTGCGAAAATAGACATTTTTTCGTGTAAAACAATAGCCTATTTGTTCCCATCTGTGTTCAATATGTCTAAATATGCTGCGGACGAAGCAGGTCGAGTACCACTTTTACGGGCGAAAATGTCGTAATCGGGACATCGACGAAGATTGTGTTCCAATGCGCCATCGCACCGTTCCACAACCCCGGCAACTCCTGCGCACGCAGTTCGCGTCCGCCGCTCGACTTCGACGAGATGAAGCCCGTCGCGACATCGACATACTCGCGCAGGTCGAACTTCGAGCCGTCCTCGCGCCTTACGCCGCAGACCAAATCGACGGGGTTGAAGTGCGTTGCGCTCTTCATCAGGTGCATATCCTCCGCCGCAATCTGGCTCGATTCGGCAATCTGCAACGATGTCGTGCCGTCTGCATTGCGCACCCAAAACGGACCGCCACCCGGCTCACCCTCGTTGCGCACCATACCGCAGACGCGAATCGGGCGGTCGAGTATCTTTTCCAGCAATGCGCCGTCGTACTGCTCGGGCAGTTTGACGCAGAGGTCGCGCTGCACGAAATCGGCAACATCGTGCAGGTCTGCCGTGCCGTTGCGCAGAGCGCGCAAATGTTCGAAAGTGCGCTTCTGACGGTCGAGCAGTATGCCCGCCAGAGCCTTCTTGTAAGTTATGGTGTCGCCGCGTTGTGCATCGGTGGTTACGTTGTCGATGTTCTTTATGAAGATGATGTCGGCATCTGTTTCGTTCAGATTCTCGATGAGCGCACCGTGGCCCGCAGGACGGAAGAGCAACTCGCCCTTGTCGGTGCGGAACGGTGTGTTGTCGGGATTGACAGCTATGGTGTCGGTCGATGGCTTCTGTTGCGAGAAGGTGATGTCGTAGCGAATGCCGAACCGCTCCTCGTAGTGCGGAATGCGCTCCGTGAGCAGCGTGCGGAATGCCGCCTCATGCTCGGGCGATACGGTAAAGTGAATGCGCGCGACCCCTTGCGAGCAGGCGTACTGCGCACCTTCGACCAGATGCTCCTCGACCGCTTTGCGCGTGGTGCTACCGTAGCGGTGGAATGTAACGAGTCCCTTCGGCAACGAGCCGTAGTTGAGCCCCTTGCCGATGATTGCCGAAACGACCGCCACATCGTCGGCGGGATTCTCGACATATTCGCGCAGCTCGTGGTAGAAGGCGAAACGCTCGATGTTGTCGAGCAGTTCGTTGATGCCTGCCGTGCGCTTGCCCTCGTTCACGAAGGCGAACAACTCCTTGAACATACGCGTCGCCGCACCCGAAGCGGGTACGAACTTGACCACTTTCAGCGCGTCCGCCTCACGCTCATACGCGCCGACCGCCTCGTGCAACTGCTCTGTCGAGAGTGTCGTGATGCCGTCCTGCGGCGAAGCGGCTGCAACGACAGCCAGCGACGGGAAGCCCGTGCGGAAATTTTCGAGCTGCCGCTCGACCTGTTCGACCGTAAGTCGGTGTTGCTGAATCTGTTGTAAATCTTTTTGAGTGAACATTATGGTTGAATTTTTGATTTTTTCGTTTTAAGCCAATCAAAATTAGTCAATTTATCTCTAAAAATCGCTTTTTGCGCGATAATTTTGCGCACGCACCGCTAATTTTGTACCTTTGTGGATTGATAGGAAAACACCACCCGAAAAATGATTCGTCTGTTTGAAAATGCCGATTTGAGCGACCGCAACTCTTTCCATGTGCGGCAGCGTGCGGCGCGACTGTTGGAGTTCGACCGCGCCGAGGAACTTTCGGAACTCTTTGCACGCTATCGTCCCGAGCAGTGGACGGTGTTGAGCGGCGGCAACAACATTCTCTTTACGCGCGACTACGCGGGTACGCTCATCACGCCCTGCAACCGCTCTTTCCGAGTGGTTGCCGAAGATGCGCAGAGCCTTACGGTCAAGGTCGATGCGGGCGTGGAGTGGGACGACTTCGTGGCGTGGTGCGTCGAGCGCGAGCTGTGGGGTGCCGAGAATCTGTCGCTCATACCGGGTAAGGTCGGGGCGGCTCCCGTGCAGAACATAGG
>JBNMLI010000102.1:0-5955 GCA_050874765.1 Alistipes sp. | reverse complement strand
TATTTGTACCATTTGCGCTAGAAATGGATAAAAAGTTTGCCCAAAATGTGGGCATCGCACCCTCGTCAGACACGGCTACAACGGGGGTAAACAGCGATATTTTTGTGCTAACTGCCATCGCCATTCCGTACTGCCGACCGTCCGTCGTTCGACCTCGCCCAAAGGTCTTTACGAAGAGTATATCAAGGGCAAGCAAACCCTCGCACAGATAGCCGAGCATCACGCCCTCTCGGTAAGCACCGTGCAGCGCAGAATCCGACAAGTTCACTCCACGCGCATAGTGTCAAAATACAAGGAGGTGGTAATCCTGATGGACGCCACATATTGGGGGAGAGATTTCGGAGTGTTGCTCGTGGTCGATGCTTATCGAAAGCGACTGCTATGGCGCAGATTCCTCGACAAGAGAGAGTGTGTTGCCGACTACTTGGAGGGCATCGAGTGGCTGCGTGAACACAAGTTTAAGATTCTCGGAATAGTATGCGATGGTCTGTGGGGCTTGGCGCAAGCCCTTGCAAAATACAAGGTGTAACATTGTCAATTCCATCAAGTTAAGACTGTTGATGATTATTTAACACATAATCCGCAGACCGAGGCAGGTAAGGAGTTGCGGACAATAGCGCATCTTCTGTGCCATACGGATAAGGAGTCGTTTGAGGGTATGTTGGAGATGTGGTACGACAAATGGGGCGAGTGGCTTAAACACAGGACGCTCGATAAAAATACGGGCAAGAAAACATATACTCATCGCAGAGTACGCAGTGCCTATTTTTCGTTGAAAAGGCACATGAAATGGCTGTGGACATTTTACGATAATCCGGAGATTCCTATTCCGAATACCAACAATATAATCGAAGCAATCAACACCGACTTAAAGACAAAATTGAGGGTGTATAACGGCATGTCAAGACGCTATCGGAAACTGTTTATAGATGAGTATTTCAGACTCAAATGGAGGTGATAAATCGAACAAATCACACCCATTTATGTACTATTTTTGACCAATAAGCCCACAGTCGCGTAAGTATGCCGACTAATAACGATAGAGGTTGCAGAATGACCCCTATATAATACAAAAGCGAGAACCTTTCGATTCTCGCTTTCAGTACCCCCTCAGGGGCTCGAACCCTGGACCCCAACATTAAGAGTGTCGTGCTCTACCAACTGAGCTAAAGAGGCATTTGCAGCAAACGTTTTCCGTTCATTGCGGTTGCAAAGATAGGGACAAAATTCGGTTTGTGCAAACTTTTTTAATAAAAAATCGTCGCTGACTGCAACTTCTATTTCAGAACCTTGAAAATCAGTTTCTTGACGTGGCCGGTGCCGAGCATTGGTGCGTGGGCATCGTCGGGCATAAGAATTGTGAACTGACCTTCGCGCAAGGTGTAGAACGTCTGTGGCTGGTCGGTGAAGAGCTGAATGTCGCGCTCGTGGTCGAACTCGGTTTTAGGCTTCTTGCAATCCTTGCGTTCCGACCAACCGAACTCCTCCTTGCCTACGCCGCCGACAACGACCTGAATGTCGATATACTTGTCGTGAATCTCCAACAGAGCATCGTAGCGCGGTTTGAGTTCGAGTTCCGAAACATTGACGAATACCTCGTCGCCCTGAATTTGGTGCTTGCCCGGGGCGAGGGTTTTGGTGTTGCATTGTGCGAGCCAATCGAAGGCTACTTTCAATCGCGGATTGAGCGAATAGTAGAGCTCGGCATTTTTAAGCGAATCTAAAATCATGATTTATGTGTTTTATTGTTTGTTGATTTTCAGTCGTGTTACGACAGGGTAGTGGTCGGAGTAGGCGACCGTGTCTGTCGATTCGTAGGAGATGACATCGATGGACGGCGATACGAGCGTGTAGTCGATGCGCAGCAGACGGAAATAGCCGTCGAACGTATAGGAGTAGCCGTTGCCGGCGCGACTGAACGCATCGTCGAAGCCCTTGGCTACGCGGTGGTAGGCATAGGAGAGCGGCACGTCGTTGAAATCGCCGCAGATGATGGTCTTGTAGGGCGTTGCGTCGATGAAACGGCGTATGTGTTCGACCTGCAAGGCGCGACGGCGTGTGTTCTCGGCAAGGCGCGAAACGATGCTGCGCAGTTTCTCCTCGCGCAGTGTGTCGTAGATATTTTCGTGGTGTTGGATAAATCGTGTGTCTTCGGGGTGAATCGATGTCGATTGCAGGTGCAGGCTGATGACGCGCACCGTGTCGTCGGCAATGCGCAAATCTGCCCACACTGCCGAATAGCGGTCGAGCGAGTCGATGTTGCCCTTGTGCAGAATGCGGTATTTGGTGAAAATCTCGCACGAGAAATCGTTGCCTTCGGATACGGTCGAGCGATAGTCGTCGCCCAGTTTCTCCCACTTCTCGTTGGCATCGCACAGATACTCTTGCAGGCAGACGATGTCGGGACGCAGGTTGCGGACGTAATCGACCAATTCGGCATTGTTGCCGTTGGCTATGTTGTAGGTTACGACCTTCGTGAAATTGCGCTCGACGTACTTGGTATCGTATTTGCGCGTAAGGTCGATTTTGCAATAGAGTGGCAGGTAGAATGTGCCTATGAGGACAAACAGTCCCACTGCGAGTGCATTGCGCCAACGCCAGCGGATAATCCAATAGAGCATTGCCGCGATGTCGAGTATATAGACTATCGGTGCAAAGAGTGTCAGCACGGGCAGAACCCACATACCGTCGGGCGAGGTGTAGTGCATCGCCCAAATGAGTATGGTGGTACAGATGAGCAGCAACGAGGCAAGACAGACGACCGCATCTGCCAGAATCGCCCACAACGACTTGGCGCGCTTCTTCTTGCGACTGTCGCCGCGTCTGCCGAAACTCTCTTTGTAGTAGTCTGCCATATAGCTCAATCTATGTTAGAATCGTATCTTGCCAGTTCGCTTCCAGTAGTAGAGCAGTGCCAATCCCCAGAGCATGCCGCCGACATGGGCAAAGTGCGCGACGCTTGCCTGCAAGCCTGTCCAGCCGAGAAACAACTCGATGACGGCATAGCCGATGACGAACCATTTCGCCTTAATCGGAATAGGAATCGGCAACAGCACCAGCACCTCGTTGGGGTGCATGACGCCGAATGCCAGCAACAGTCCCATCACTGCGCCCGACGCTCCGAGCAGTTGTATGTAATACTCGCCAGCGAGTGCCGCCACGCCCATCTGCAACAGTGCCGCGCCTATGCCGCACACCATATAGTATGAGAGAAACCTCCGCGAGCCGAGTTCGTATTCGAGCGTGCGACCGAACATCCACAACGCAAACATATTGAAAAACAGATGTTCCAAACTGCCGTGCAGGAACATATAGGTGATAAACTGATAGGAGTGGTAGAGCGGACTGCCGACCCAGTGCAGTACACCGTAGGTTGCCGCCAGAGCGTTGAAACTCGGTATCATATATGTCGCCAGCCAAGCGAGCGTGTTGATGATGAGCAGGTTCTTGACTACGGGCGGTGTTTGGAAATAGGGATTCATCGGTCGTTAATAATTTGTTATTGCAATTTTGCCCGAATCTCCTCGGGCGTAAATTCGGCGATTATACGTTTGCCCGAAGGCGAAAATGTCGCGTCCGACGAGGCGAAGAGTTGTTCGACCAATCGGCGGGCATCGTCGGGCGTATAGGCGGTGTCGCACCCTGCCGCACCGCGTGCGAGCGTGGTGGCAAGGCGGTCTTTGCGCTCCTCTTCCATTGTCTGCGGAAGGGCGAGCGTCTGAATCATCTGATAGATGAGCGTGTCGATGCTGTCGGCAGTCGTGTCGGCAGGTATGCCGCGAATCTCCAACGTGCAGTCGCCCTTGAAAAGTATGTCGAAGCCGAGTGCCGCAAAATCGACGGCATACTCCTCGACCGTGGCATACTCCTCGTTGGAAACTACCAGCGTTTCGGGGAAGAGCAACTGTTGCGATATGGCGGAGCCGTTGCGCAACATGGCGCGGAATGTGTCGTAGAGTATCCGCTCGTGCGCCCTCGTGAGGTCGATTATGACGGGTTTGCCGTTGAGCGTGCAGAGCGCGTAGTGCTTGCCGAAGCACGAGAGCCCCGTGATGCTCTTTTCGGCACTCTCGAACTCCAAGTAGCGTTCGGCGGGCGTTTCTGACGATTCGATGTACTCGAATTCGTCGTCTGCCGACCCTGCCGCAGGTGTATATGCCGACGTGTCTCCGCCCGAAGGAATGTCGAAGTCGTCGTAGGCGGTCGCCTTGTCGAAATCGGTGTTGATGCCTATCGGACGCGGTATCGGCGTTGTGCCGGCTCCGCCATCGACATCTTTGAGGAACGGATTGTAGTCGTCGCGCGTAGTGGCACGCGGCTCGTTGTAGGCTATGCCTTGTGTGGCAACGGGAATCTCGACGTTCGACTCGTTGTCGAAATCGAGCAACGGCACCGCTCCGCTCTTGGCGAGCGTTTCGCGCACGGCGGCGTTGAGAATCTGCCACAATGCCTCGTTGTCGGCAAACTTGACCTCCGTCTTCTTGGCGTGTACATTTACATCGACACGCTCGGCATCGACCGTTATGTAGATGAAAAACGACGGAATAGCCCCGTCGGGAATGAGCTTCTCGTAGGCCTTGGCAACCGCCTTGTTGAGGTAGGGCGAACGGAAATAGCGTCCGTTTACGAACATAAACTGCTCGCCACCGCGCAACTTGGCTGCCGACGGTCGTCCGACAAAACCCGCGATGTTGGCTATGGTGGTTTCGACACCGACCTCCAACAGATTGTTCTTGACCGAATTGCCCATCACGCCGACGATGCGCTCCGCCAAATTGGACTGCGGCAACGAGTAGATGGGTGCGCCGTTGCCGAGCAGGTGCAACTCCACCTCGGGGTGGCACAACGCCACGCGACGGAATTCGTTCTTGATGCCTGCGGAGAGTTTCGACTCGTTGTTGTCGATGAACTTGCGCCGAGCGGGAGTGTTGTAGAAGAGGTTGCGCACCAAAAACTGCGAACCTACGGGCGTTGCGACGGGCTTCTGCGACACGAACTCGCCACCGCTGATGATGGTCTGCGTGCCGATTTCGCTATCCGCCTGTCGCGTGAGCAGTTCGACCTGCGACACGGCGGCAATCGATGCCAACGCCTCGCCACGGAAACCGAAGGTGTGCAGGGCATAGATGTCGTCGAGCGTCGCGATTTTGCTTGTCGCGTGGCACTCGAACGCCATGCGCGCATCGGTCGGCGACATTCCGCAACCATTGTCGATAATCTGAATCAGGTCGCGCCCGCCATTGCTGAAATTGACCTTCACGCATGTCACACCCGCGTCGATGGCATTCTCCAACATCTCCTTGACGGCAGATGATGGCGACTCCACGACCTCGCCCGCCTTGATTTGGTTGGCGACAATCTCGGGTAACAATTTTATGCGGTCTGACATCTACTCCTCCTTGTAATCGTTCGGAACGACGGTGATTGGCGTGTATGGGTTGAACTCCTCGGTCTGCGCTTCGCTCTGCTTTGCATCGGTCTGTGCCGTTACGAAGGCGGCAACGATGCGCGGATAGAGCATATAGACGAGCACTATTATAAGTGCAACGCCCCCGCACAAAACCATCATCGAGCCACGACGACCTCTGCCTTCGCGTGCAGCACGCGCCTGCGAGCGAGTCTCGCGTTGGGTGCGTATATACTGCCCGACGCGGTACTCTTCGTCGCTGCTTGCCGAACTCGTCCCGCATAATTCGCGCCGACGCTGTTCGCGTTGCTCCTTGGCGGGGTCGAAATAGCGCGGCGTGTATTTGAATTCGTTTGCCTTGCGCTTGTATGGAGTGAACCAACCCATATCGTTACAATCGTTCTATCGGTTTATCTGAAAAAACTCTTCATTCGCTCGAAGATGTTCTGATTCTCGACCTTCTCGGCGGTCTTGAAATCGGGCATCTCTGCGAGTTGCTCGACCAACTTCTTCTCGGCGGAGTTGAGCGACGACGGAATCGTTATATC
>JBNMLI010000101.1:0-6006 GCA_050874765.1 Alistipes sp. | reverse complement strand
TACACAATGGTAGATGCCAACTCACGCGCTTTCGCGCGTGTGGCATGACTATATAAAACCGGACAAGGGAACGGAAATCCGTTCCCTTGTCCGGTTTGCGACCTCGGTACGCACTGTTATGCGCCGAAGTTGTCGTAGAGAATGTTCTCGGTCGGAACACCGAGCGAGTCGAGCATCTTGACTACCGACGAAACCATCATCGGAGGTCCGCACATGAGGTAGATGCAATCCTCGGGGTCCTCGTGCGTCTTCAAGTAGTTCTCGTAGAGAACGTTATGAACGAAGCCGATTTTGTATGCAACGCCTTTGGCATCTGCCTCGGGGTCTTGACGGTCGAGAGCCAAGTGGAACTTGAAGTTCGGGAACTCGCGCTCCAATTCGGCATAGTCCTCCAAATAGAATGCCTCTTTGAGCGAACGTGCGCCGTACCAGAACGATACCTTGCGCGTGGTCTTCTCGGTCTTGAACAGGTGCATAATGTGGCTGCGCATAGGTGCCATACCTGCACCACCGCCGATGAAGATAAGCTCTTGGTCTGCCGGCAGATTGTCGGGCAGGAAGAACTCGCCGTAAGGGCCCGAGATGGTAACCTTGTCGCCCGGTTTGAGCGAATAGATATACGACGAGCAGACACCCGGATTAACAGGCAGCACCTTGCGGTCGGGACCGAACGGAGGTGTAGCGATACGCACATTCAGTTTGATGATGTCGCCCTCGGCAGGATAGGTTGCGCACGAGTAGGCACGCACCTGCGGCTCGGGATTGACCATTTTGAGGTTGAAGAAGCCGAACTTCTCCCAATCGGCACGATACTCGGGGTCGACATCGATGTCCTTGAAATCGACCGTGATGGCAGGAACATCGATTTGGATATACCCGCCCGAGCGGCAGTTGCTATGTTCGCCCTCGGGGAGTTTTCCGACAAACTCCTTGATGAAGGTAGCCACGTTGTGGTTGGAAACCACCTCGCACTCCAATTTCTTGATGCTCAACACCGAGTCGGGAACTGCGATTTTGAGGTTGTCCTTAACCTTCACTTGGCAGCCCAAACGCCAGTGGTCGCGCACCTGCTTGCGGTTGAAGAAGCCCGTTTCGGTAGGGAGAATGTCGCCACCGCCTTCCAGTACCTGACATTTGCACTGACCGCACGCGCCCTTACCGCCACACGCCGATGGCAGGAAGATGTTTTGCGTAGCCAATGTTGCGAGCAGCGTACCGCCACCGTCCACCTCAACGACCTTCTTGCCGCCGTTGATGTCGATGGTAACCTTACCCGATGTGGTAAGTTTTGCCTTTGCAAAGAGCAACAGTGCCACCAAAATGAGTGTTACTGCAAGAAAGGCAAGTATTGCTATTAAAATTACTTTTATCATCTTGTTTACTCTTTATCAAAGTTACAACTTTATACCCGAGAATATCATAAACGCGATACCCATCAGACCAGTGATAATGAATGCTATACCCGGACCTTTGAGTGCAGGCGATATGTGGGAATAGGAGATACGCTCGCGGATAGCCGCCATCATGACGATAGCCAACCACCAGCCCAAACCCGAACCGAGTCCATAGACAATCGACTGCCATACGTTCTCAATCTGACCCGCATCGACCTTCTGCTGCATAAAGAGCGAACCACCCATGATGGCGCAGTTCACCGCAATCAGCGGCAGGAAGATACCCAACTGGTTATAGAGCGTAGGCGAGAACTTCTCGACCACCATCTCGACGAGTTGCGTGAACGCCGCGATGACGGCGATGAAGACGATGAACGAGAGGAAGCTCAAATCGACACCCTCGACAAGCGCGTCGGCTTTGAGGACATACTGGTTGAGAAGGTAGTTGAGCGGCACGGTCATAACCATAACGAAGGTTACGGCTGCACCCAAGCCCAAGGCTGTCTTGACGCTCTTCGACACGGCGATGTAGGAACACATACCGAAGAAGAAGGCGAAGACCATATTGTCGATAAAAATCGAGCGAATAAATATATTCAATGTTTCCATAATGCGCTACCCTCCTATTTTTCCTGTAAATCCTTGTTGAACGAGCGGTGAACCCAGATGATGCAACCGACCAGAATCAGAGCCATAGGCGGGAACAACATCAAACCGCAGTTGGAATAGAAACCGCCGTTTGCGATGTACCAGCTCTCCGGAATGATGCGGAAGCCGAGCAACGAACCCGAGCCGAGCAATTCGCGGAAGAAGGCGATGATAATAAGGATTATTGCATATCCCGCACCGTTGCCGATACCGTCGAGGAACGAATCCCACGGACGGTTGCCGAGAGCGAATGCCTCGACACGACCCATGACGATACAGTTTGTGATGATAAGACCCACATAGACCGAAAGTTGCTTGGATACGTCGTAAACGTATGCCTTCAAAATCTGGTCAACGAGGATTACGAGAGCGGCGATAACGACCAACTGCACGATGATGCGGATACGCGACGGCACGCCGTTGCGCAAAAGCGACATCACGAGGTTGGAGAACGCCGTAACAACCATTACCGACAAACCCATAACGATTGCAGGTTTGAGTTGAACGGTAACGGCAAGCGACGAACAGATACCGAGTATCTGCACGATAATCGGGTTGCTGTTACTCAGCGGCTCGGTCAGATATTTCAGACTCTTACTGCTCATTGTTTTCGTTGTTTAATTCGTTAGACACTGCCTCTTCCTTTGCAGCGGCGGCATTGCGCACTGCATCGAAATAGGGTTTGTAATTGTTAAGGCAAGTGTGGAGCATTGCCGTAACGCCGTCCGAGGTCTTCGTACCGCCCGTGATGGCGTCCACCTCGTGAGCGAAGGCAGGGTCGCTCTCCTTTGCACCGCCCTTTTTGAGGGTGATGCCGACGAGCTGCTCGCCATCGTAGATGGTCTTGCCCACATATTTTGCCTGATGTTTGGCGGTTGCGATTTCGGCACCCAAGCCCGGCGTTTCGCCCTTATGGTCGAGGACGATACCCTTTATGGTATTCATATCGGGTTCCAAAGCCACATAGCCCCAGATTGCGTCCCACAGACCCGCGCCATAGACAGGCACGACGACTGCGCCCTCTGCCGTGCGGAAAATCGGATAGATGCCGTCGGCAATGGAGCCTTTGATGTTCTGCACCGCAGCGAAGACATCGTTCTCGGTCTTACCCTCGATTACGTTGCCCTCCTTGTCGAGCAGAGCCGACGCAACGATGACGTCGCCATACTTGACGCTCTCGGGATTCTCGCCCAACGCCGTAACAATCTGCTGTTTCTTTTCGTCGAGCATATTCTCGTACTGGCGTTTTTGCAACGACAGAGACGCAACAGCCAGCAACACCGCAACTATTACGACCATTACGACCGAATAGAAGATGATGTAGGCATTGTTCTCCTTACCGCCGAGAAAACCCTTTTTCTTTTCCTTCACCTCCTCGAATTGAGAAGCAGGAGCGCCACAAAGCGGACACTTTTCGGGAGCAGCGTCGCCCTCGTGAACATATCCGCAAACTTTACATACGAATTTCTTTGTTGCCATACTCCTATTTATTATTTAGCAATTTTAACACGATTCTGTCTGCGGCGGATATTTGCCTCGACAACGAAGTAGTCCACCAGCGGAGCAAATGCGTTCATAAAGAGAATCGAAAGCATCATACCCTCCGGATATGCAGGGTTTACCAAGCGAATCATAATCGCAAGCGCACCCGTCATAAAGCCGACGATGTACTTACCGGTAGATGTTTGAGCCGAGGTAACGGGGTCGGTAGCCATAAATACGGCACCGAACGCGAAACCGCCCGTAATGAGGTGGTAGTAGGCAGGATAGTCGAAGCTGCCGCACGCGCCGAGCAACAGAGCCATTGCGTAGCCGCCGACAAAGACGCTAACCATTGTCTTCCACGAAGCGATACCCGTCAGCAACAGGATTGCGCCACCTATAAGTATGCACAGCGTCGAAGTTTCGCCGAATGAACCCGGAATGAAGCCGAGGAATGCGTTTAATGCGCCGCCAAGATTATCAATGTTGCCCGTCGTAGCGAGTTGCTCCAAAGCGGTTGCACCCGTTGCGGCATCGGCCGCGCCCATCATCTTCCACGAAGAGAACCATACGGTTTCACCCGACATCTGCGGAGTGTAGGCGAAGAATACGAATGCACGAGCGACGATGGCAGGGTTGAATACGTTCATACCCGTACCGCCGAATACCTCCTTGCAGAATACGACCGAGAACGCCGTACCGAGAGCGACCATCCAAATCGGAGTGCTTACCGGCATAATCATCGGAATCAGCAGACCCGTAACGAGGAAGCCCTCGTTCACCTCATGACCGCGCACCTGCGCAAATGCGAACTCGATACCCAGACCCACGATGTAGGAGGTAGCGAGCATCGGCAGCACGCGCACCAGACCGTAGAAGAATGCCGTCCAGCCCGTCAGAGTCACCTGCACGCCCGTGTTGTAGCAACCGAACAGGAATGCCGGCAACAGAGCGATGACGACCATAATCATCGTACGCTTCATATCGTTGCAATCGCGGATATGTGCGCCACGCTGCGTGGTCGTGTTCGGAACGAAGAGGAATGTCTCGAATGCTCCGAATGTAGAAGCGAGGAAGCCCAACTTTCCGCCTTTGGAGAAAGTAGGTTTCAGATTATCAACTATTTTGCGAAGTCCCATATTATGCCTCCTCCTTAATCATTAAGTTAATACCGTTGCGAATAATCTGCTGCATCTCGGTCTTCGACGGGTCAACGAACTCGCACAGAGCGAAATCCTCCTCGATAACCTCGTAGATACCCAGAGCCTCCATCTTGTCGATGTCGCCCGCCAAAATCGCTTTGAGCAGGTGCATCGGGTAGATGTCCATCGGCAGATATTGTTCGTAAAGACCCGTAACGACAAACGGACGCTCCTCGCCATTGAGATTGGTGTCGAGGTCGTACTTGCGACGAGGGAAGAGCCACGAGAAGTAGGCACGCGAAACCGAGAATTTCTTGAAGCGCGGCATTGCCCAGCCCATAAACTCGTAGTTGTCGCCCTCCGGAATCAGCGTGAGCGAGTTGGCATAGAAGCCGAGGTAGCCCTCCGCACCTACATTGCGACCCGTCAGCACGTTACCAGAAATGTAGCGGACATGACCCTCTTTGACGTTACCCTTTACAATCGAATCAATCTTCGCGCCCGCAATCACACGGCAGTAGCGAGGTGCAACGACCTCCGAGCCGCAGAGTGCTATGGTGCGGGTCAAATCGACCTTACCCGTCAGGAAGAGGCGACCGATGATTGCCACGTCCTGAATGTTGAGCGTCCACACCTTATCGCCCTTGTTGATTGGGTCGATGTGGTGAATCTGCACACCCACGTTGCCCGCAGGGTGCTTGCCCTTGAAGGCGTGGAGTTCCACTCCCTTGACTGCGGGAGCGACACGGTCGGCATCGTAGCAGAGGTGCACCTTGCCTGCGGTAAGGCACGCAAGCACATCGAAGCCCTTTTGCAGAGCCTCGCCCTGACCTGCCAGCACATAGTCGTAGTCGGGAGCCAGCGGTGCGCTGTCGAACGCCGATACGAATATCGACTTCGGCGCATCGGCAGCCGATGCGATGATGCCGTAAGGACGCTGAATAATCATCGCCCACAAGCCCGATTTGAGCAACAGTCCCACGATTTCCTCGCGCTTTGCAGGCGCGATGGCGGGAACATCGAACTCCTCGTAAGATACGGTAGTGTCGGCAGTTACGGTAACGGAGAGAATCTTGCGCTTCTCACCGCGATTGACGGCTGCAACCGTTCCGCTAACGGGCGAAACGAACATCACCTCCGGGTGGTTCTTGTCGAAGAACAACGGAGTACCCGCCTTAACCGCATCGCCAACCTTAACCAGCATCTTCGGGGTTACGCCTTCAAAATCCGCAGGCGAAACGGCATACTCCGCAGCCAACGGGCAATCCGTCGTCTTGCGCTCTGCCTCACCTTGGAGTTTGATGTCCAACCCCTTGTTCAGTTTAATGATTTTCGACAGT
>JBNMLI010000100.1:0-6025 GCA_050874765.1 Alistipes sp. | reverse complement strand
GGCACGCACTACGTTGCTTTGGAATACGGAATAGAATCGACCTTCGATGCGACACTGCGTGCAATCAACCGCGGACACGATTTCGCCACTGCCGAGCGTGCCGTGCGGTGGAGTGCCGAGCGCGGACTGCATACGGGGGCGCACTTCATACTCGGACTGCCCGGTGAGAGCGACGCGATGCTCTTGGAGCAGGTCGGACGCATCAATGCGCTGCCGCTTACGACCGTGAAATTCCACCAGTTGCAGATATTTGCCGATACGCCGATGGCGGCGGAGTACGACAGCCACCCCGAGCGATTCCGCGCGTGGAGTGTGGAGGAGTATATCGACCTGTTCGTAGAGATACTGCGCCGTCTGCGACCCGATTTGGTGGTCGAGCGGTTTGCGAGCGAAGCACCGCCGCGCTATCACCACGCCTGCAACTGGGGATTGGTGCGCAATCAGACATTGTGGACAATGCTTGAAAAAAGATTGTGCGAAACAGATACCTATCAAGGCGAAAAATTTATACATTTGTAGCCAAACCAAACATACAAAACAAAACATATATACTATGGCGATAAGCAAAATGAATATACTCTACTCCGTCAAGGAGTACCTGCTGATGACCTTCGGAATGTTCCTCTATTCGTTCGGCTGGATTGGCTGTATCGTGCCTGCACACAGCGCGGGTGGCGGTGCAGGCGGTATCGGACTGCTCATATATTACCTCTCGGGGCAGACCGTTTCAATCGGTTTGGCGGTGCTGGCAATAAATGCCGTGTTGTTGCTGTTTGCGGGTTTTATCGTCGGGTGGCGGTTCGGCATAAAGACAATCTATTGCGTCGTTATACTCTCGCTGTCGATGATGCTGATGCAGGATTGGCTCACACAGCCCGACGGCACGGTGGAAGATATTCTGCAACTCGACAACCGTCTGCTGTCGGCGATTCTGGGCGGTATCTTTGCGGGTGTCGGCGTGGCGACCTGCTTTATGCAGGGCGGTTCGACGGGCGGAGTCGATATTGTGGCGATGATTATCAACAAATACCGCACCGTTTCGTACGGCAAAATCGTGCGCATCTGCGACTCGTTAATCATCACCTCGACGCTTGTTACCCCCGCAGTCGGTATCGACGGTGTGATTTACGGTTTCGTGCTGACGGTGGTGATGAGTTATACGGTCGATACGATTATGACAGGTAACCAACAGTCGAGTCAGATATTCATCATCTGTAAGGACTACGCCGCCATGGCGGACGCGATGAACAACGTGGCGCACCGCGGTGCGACGGTTATAGATGCAGTGGGTTGGTACTCGAAAAACAAGGTCAATATCGTTATGGTCGTATGCCGCAAGCGCGATATGCACTCGCTGATGAAGGTCGTAAAGAGCGTCGACCCCGATGCGTTCATCACGGCAGGCTCGGTTATGGGCGTCTATGGCAAGGGCTTCGATGCGCTCAATAAAATATAGGTCGGCAAGCGAAAGGTTTGCCCTTTGCAAAAACAGACGAGGCCGGCACGCCGCCGACCTCGTCCTGTCTATAAGAGGAATAATTCTAATAAACCCACTCGAAATCCTCGATAGACATTGCGCTCGTGGTGCTGCCCGTCAGATAGTCGCCCAAGGCACTCGATGCCGCCGAGATGACGAGCGAATAGTTGCCGTCGGCAGGCTTCGACTTCGTGTCGTACCAGCGCACGGGTATGGTAATCTCTTTCCAGCCCGCGGTGTTCTTCGTAATTTCCAAAAGTCCGTAGCCGAGAATCTTGCCCTCCGCTACCGACGACTGCTCGGAAGGATTCCAGAACGTATCCTCATCAGACATCATGCCTCCCTGCACGGTGTGGCGGTCGCGCCAGTCGGTGATACAGAAGAAGATGCGAGCCTTGTCCGGCGTGTTCGCCTTGATTTGCTCCTTAAAATCATCGTCGTCTTTTATTTTGTCGATAACGCCGAGCGTCGCGTCGATGCGCACTTTGAGAGCCGTCGGGCGAGCCGTGAAGGTGTATTTCTGCCCGAAGCGTGCATAGCCTGCACCCAGTGCAGATAAGCCCCCGAACTCCATCACGCCAGTGAAGATGTTGCCTGCCGCAAAGACAGACATTGCCGTTTCGCCTTTCAGCAAGGCGCAGCCTGCGCCGTTGCAACCTGCGGTTTTGCCGTTGGTGCAGAGATTGGCGGTTTTGCCGTTGTTGCCGCTTGCCCAGAACATTTCGTCGCCCTCTTTGTTGGGTGAGGTTACGGTGCCGTCAACAAACATACCCGCTACTTTGTGGTTGCACCAATCGTCCATGCCCGCATTCGGAATGGCGTCCTTTGCCGCAGCAGTAGTGAACGTGGTCGTCGCCACGACACTCTTGCCCGAGAGCAGTGTAACGTAGTACTCTTTGCTAGGATAGACTCCCGTGCCCTGCTTGGGAGTTATGTATGCAAGTCGTTTGCCGTCGATGGCAACGCTGTCGTATAGGGGTTCTATGCGGAAACGCTCGTTATCGACTTTGACTGCATCGGCCCATACCTGCGAACCCTTGACGCGGTATTGCACGCTGAACTCTTCGCCTTTGGTGGTGATGGCTTTTTTCTTGATAGAAACGGTCGCCGTGTTTGCCCACAGGTCGGCATCGTTGTTATATACTATGGTCATGTCTGTTTTGGCAGGGTCGGGCTTTGGACTCTCCTTATCTTTCGAGCAACCGCCCAACAGTCCGACCGCCGCAACGGCGTATGCCAAATAGCCGCGTTTGAGCATATTGATTGCGCGGAACTCGCCGAAAATCAGCGAATCCTGTTTCGACAGCCACAACGCCTGCCAAATGCGCTCCATTATGGAACTTGTTTGCTGACCGAAAGTGTGTCGTCGCGTCAGCCGCACTTCGTACAACTTCGGCTCGGAGTACTTCTGCTTCCTCGTGCCGAAAAAAATAGTTACTAAATTCCTCATTTTCCTATAACCTTATTTTATGGTGTCGGAAACAAAATTATTCCGCCGCAGTGCTTCGCAAAAATTTATTCAACCAACGCCGCATATTTGCCGACAAAAGCCTGCTTTTTACTGATGAATTAGGCTGTTTTGTGCTGATTGTCAGTGATTAACGGGTGTTTTGCAGTGCTTGGTCGTTGCTTTGCAGGGTGTTGTTTCGCGGGGTGGTGCGATGCTTGCACAGTGGGGTGGCAAGAGCCGTGAACAAGAGAGGACACTGGTGGGCTTTTGCCGAAAAATGCTCCGTTTCTCGCAAATTGTTGCTACCTTTACGGTCGATGAATCGCTATGCCGACATACTGCTTCCGCTGGCGCAACCGCTCTACACCTTCGCGCTCCCTGCCGATGTGCAACCATCGGTCGGGTCGGCTGTGGCTGTGCAGTTCGGCGCACGCAGCGTCTATACGGGCATAGTTTGGCGACTGCACGACGAGCCGCCCAAGAGCGGTCGCACGAAGAGCGTCCTGCGCATATTGTACCCGCGTCCGCTGTTGCGAGCCGAGCAGATGCGCTTTTGGGAGTGGATAGCAGACTACTATATGTGTACGCTCGGCGAGGTGATGCGTATGGCTCTGCCGTCGGAGGTGAAGCCCCATTCCGCCACCGAGAACGAATTTGCAGCATATACCCCGCGCAGCGAGAAGGTGCTGACGCTCAACGCGGAGGCTCTCGATGCCGACACCGTGGCGCGGCTGCAACGCCGTGCGCCCAAACGCTATGCCCTCGTTGAGGCTCTGCGCTCGGCGGGCGGAACGCTGTTGCGTCGCAATGCCGATGCCGATTCGACGGTGATAAATGCCCTTGCCGATGCGGGCATAATAGCGGTTGCCGAGAGGGAGATTATGCCCGAGGTCGTTGTCGATTCGGTCGCGCTGCCTACGCTCTCGGCGGCGCAGGAGCAGGCGTTGGAGCAGATTCGCGCAGGGTTCGACCGCCACGGCACGGTGCTGTTGCAGGGGGTTACCTCGTCGGGCAAGACCGAAATATATATGCACCTTATGGCGCAGGCACTCTCGCGAGGCGAGGACGTACTCTATTTGGTGCCGGAAATCGCGGTTACGACGCAACTTGTCGAGCGACTGCGTCGGGCATTCGGCGAGCGTGTCGTGCCGTGCCATTCGCGCCTGACGCCTGCCCGACGGACGCAGGCCTATATGAGGGTGCTGAACTCGGCGGGCGGTAATCTCGTCGTGGGGGCAAGGTCGGCAGTGTTTATGCCCTTCTGTCGGTTGGGCTTGGTCGTGGTCGATGAGGAACACGACGGCGGTTACAAGCAGAGCGAGCCTGCTCCGCGCTACAACGGGCGCGATGCGGCGGTGATGCTCGCCTCGTTGCACGGCGCAAAGAGCCTGCTCGGCAGTGCCACGCCGTCGGTCGAGAGCTATGCCAACACCCTTGCGGGGAAGTATGCCCGTGTTGTGCTTGACGAACGCTACGGCGGTGCGTTGCCTCCGCACATAATCATATCGGATACTCTGCGTGCCGCCAAGCGCGGCGAACGCAAATACCGCTTCAATAAAATCCTGCTCGACAAAATCGACGACCGTCTGGCGCATGGCGAGCAGGCGATTCTGTTCCAAAACCGCTTGGGCTACTCGCCCTACATAGAGTGTCCCGAATGCGGTTGGACGGCGCGTTGCCCCCATTGCAACGTAACGCTTGCACAGCACCGCGCATCGCATACGCTGCGTTGCCACTATTGCGGATATACGATTCCGCTACCCACGCGCTGTCCTGCCTGCGGACGCGCCGATGTCGTGCCGATGGGCTTCGGCACGGAGCGCGTCGAGGAGGAGATTGCGCGAATTTTTCCGTCGGCACGGGTGCTGCGTATGGATAGCGAAACGGCAACCACGGCGAGTGCCGCCGACCGAATAATCACCGCCTTTGCCCGCCACGAGGCGGATATTTTGGTCGGTACGCAGATAATAAGCAAAGGTCTTGATTTCGACCGCGTAACGCTCGTCGGGATACTCAATGCCGACAACCTGCTGAATGCGCCCGATTTTAGGGCGGTCGAGCGGTCGTGGCAGATGATTATGCAGGTGGCAGGGCGTTGCGGGCGACGCGACCGCGCGGGCGAGGTCATAGTCCAAACAGCCGAGCCTGCGCACCCGCTATTCGGGTGGATAACCGCGGGCAACTACGAAACCATGGCGGCGACTCTGCTTGCCGAGCGAAAGATGTTCGCGTATCCGCCCTATTCGCGACTGATTCGCATCATCATTCGCAGTGCCAACACCGAGCGGCTCACGACCACGGTGCGGGCGTTGAGCGAAGCGTTGCGCGGCAGATTCGGTCGGCGTGTGTGCGGACCCTCCACACCGAACGTGGAGCGCGTGAGGAACGAATATATTATGGAGATTCTGCTCAAAATCGAGGTTGCGGCATCGTTCGCACGCGCCAAAGCGATTCTGCGCGAGGAGATTGGCGCGGTGCGACAAAGCACGGATACGCGCGGCGTAACCATAATCTGCGATGTCGATGTTCAGTAGCCTCCGTTCGTTTGCCGAGCGCACGTTTTTCGATGTGCTGTCGCTCGTCTTTCCGCCGTGCTGTCCCGTGTGCGGCGAGCCGTTGGAGGAGGGCGAGCATTTCGTATGCACAGCCTGCCGATACCGCATTCCTCTGACGGGCTTCTGCGCCGAGGCGGACAATCCGATGTGGCGCAAATTCTGGGGGCTGGTGCCTGTCGAACGCGCTGCGGCTCTTTTCTGGTTCATCTCGGGCAGCGACTGGCGCAAGCTGATTCACAAATTCAAATACGACGGCAAGTGGCTCTATGCCGAGCGGCTTGGGCGGTGGCTCGGCGCGGAACTCGCGGAGGGCGGACTGTTCGCCGACACAGATGTCGTCGTGCCCGTTCCGTTGCATTGGCGCAAACGCATTGCCCGCAGCTACAACCAGTCGGAATACATTGCGCAGGGCGTGGCTCGCGCGCTCGGCAAGCCGTGCGATTTCCGCAGCGTGAGGCGCGTAAAAAACAACCCGAGCCAAGCGCAACAGCACAAGTCGGAGCGGTGGGACAATGTCGCCGACATATTTGCTGTGCGCCGTGC
>JBNMLI010000099.1:0-6062 GCA_050874765.1 Alistipes sp. | reverse complement strand
TCGACGGCAACATACAACGCCTTGCTCATATCGCTCATCTTGTAGAATTTCATATTGCTCTCGCCCAGCGACCGAAACTCGGCGCGGATAAACTCCGCGAAAGGCACATCGGATTGGGGCAAACGGTACTCCGCCCGAATCGTCGATGCGATGGGCTGTTCGGCAGTTGCCGTGTGCGACCTATCGCGCTCCTCCATATCCAAAACTATCGCGGCATTGCACCCGCCAAAGCCCGAAGCCGTCTTGACGCAACATCTGCGCCCGATGCTCTGCTCCGCACCCGACACGCTCAACCGATAAGGCGTATCCGACTCCTCATAGCCTTTTGTGCCGAATATGAAGCCGCCTTTGAGTTCCTCCGCACAGATAATCGCCTCGACCACGCCCGACGCACCGAGCGTATGCCCGATGTAGCCCTTGACGCTGTTGAGCGGCTTTGCGCACAAGCCCGCCAAGGCGACAGCCTTGCTCTCCATCTCGTCGTTGTAGCGGGTTGCCGTGCCGTGGGCATTGACAAAACCCACGTCGTCGCACCCGATGCCCGCCTCGTCCATCGCCTGCCGTATGGCATAATACAGACCGTCGCCCGTGCGCGAAGGCGCGGATATATGGTTGGCATCGTTGCTGACGGCTCCGCCCGTCAGGCGTATGTGCGCCCCGTCAGCCCGCGCCACATCGGTCGTCAATAGTACTGCACCCGCAGCCTCGCCAAGCGTCAGACCATCGCGGCGAGCGTCGTAGGGACGGCACGGAGCGGCACTTATCGACTTGAACGACGCGAAGCCCGAGGTGATGAACTCGCACAGCGTGTCGCACCCCGCGACGACCACATCTTTGCACTGTCCCGAGATTAACAGCCACCGAGCCACAACAAAAGCCGACACACCCGAGATGCAGGCATTCGAGATGACAATAGGTTTGTTCTTGCACCCGAACCGTTCCGCGATTGTCTGCGCCGCAGTGCCAAGAAACACTCTCTCGGCTATGCGGTCGCAATCCTGCGCAAGGCTCTCGATGTTGCCCTTTGTCGTGGAGATAACCAACTGCGTATCTTCGCGCGACAAATCCACGCCCGACTCGGCGATAACCTGTTGCACCTGCTCCGCAAGCAACGCCTCGAAGCGGGTATCGCCTGCGCTCGTTTCGACCGCCGCCCTGCCCATCGGCATTGCGTACTTCTCCGCATACGCCAATCCGCTCTCCGCCCGACGCATAGCCGCCAATGTTTCGGCTTTGTCGCCCAAGCACGTCCGCATCGACGATGCTCCCAAGTATATATTTACTGCCGTGCAATCCATCTCTTTTTCCACTCTTCGAAGAAGGTCGGCGTGTTGAGGCACATATTTCCGTCGCCATCGACAAACACCTGCACCGAACTGCCCCGTGCGACCAATGCCCCGTCGCTCTGTCGGCGAATTATATATTCAAAGCACAATTTGGCTGCGGGTGTATCGACAAAGCGGGTTTCAATCTCCGCGACATCGCCCACCGACAGCGGTGCAACGTACTGCAACTGCAAATCGACGATAGGTGCCGTGTAGCCGTTCTCATAAAAATCGAGATAGCCGATGCCCGCGTACTGACGACCAAAAGCCTCGCGCCCGTCCTCAAAATAGCGGACATACGCGCCGTGCCACACCACGCGCATCGAATCGACCTCGCTGAATCGGACCGTCGTAAGCGTCCTGTTTGTCAGCACCGCCTCCTGCGTGCCTATCTTCCTATTGCGCTTCATCGCTCTCCAAAAATATCTTCATTCGACACGAGGCAATCTCCCTCTCCCCAATTCGGCAACACGCCTTTATGAGGGTGATGTTGAACACCTCCTGAACGACCTCTATCGTGGTCGATATCGTATCGCCGACTTTCGGGGAATCTGCCAACTCGAAATTATTGACCGACCCTATGTAACCGATAGGGACAGCCTGCCCCCTGCTTCTGAAAATATAGCCTACGCGGGCGGCAGCCGATTGGGCGATATGCTCAATCAGACCGCACTCCGACAGTCGTCCGTCATCGACGAATATGTTGTCCCCGCGAACGGTCAAACAACTCTTCGACACGCCGTCATCGATGCCCAAGAACTCATCGACCATCACGATGGGCGGTCGTTGCGGAATCAAATCGAGAATAGTGCTATCCATTTCTCTTCTTGCATATCATTATCGAGTGCCCCAATCCCAAGCCGTCGATTATCTGCTCTACTTCAAGACCTGCCTCGTTCACGCACCGCTCCATATCGTCCGAGTGGTACATCTTGCTGTTGCCGTTTGCCATGGCGGTGAAGTAGATGCTCGTGAGCGTAAGACAGTAGGCTGCCGTTTCGTACTTCTGACGGTCCCAAAAGGTTTCCATAATATAGAGGCGGGAGGCAGCGTCCATCGACTCCGCCGCACGGCGGCAGATGCTTGCGACCTCCTTTTCGGAGAAGCAATCGAGAAACTGACTCATCCATATAACATCAAACGGCGGCGCAGGGAACTTGACCGACTCGTCCAACAGATTGCAGCCGTAGCCGTGAATGCGCTCCGCACCACGCTTGCCAGCCGTCTGCCGACGCATCATTTCAAGTTGCTGCGGGAGGTCCATAATCGTAACCTCGACATTGTCATCATAGCCCACGCACTGTATCGCCCAGCGACCCGTATTGCCGCCGACGTCCAACAGTCGGCGCACCTTGCGCTCGCCATCGAAGACGATTTTCAACGCCGCGGCAAACGACTCGTCGGAATAGAGGTGGTCGAAACCGAACCAACTCTTTTGCACCTGCTCGGGCAGGCTCGACAGCCCCTCGTAGATGGTGGGCCACTCGCCGAAGACCTTCAAACCCGCAGGCTTGCCCTCTTTGAGTGCCTCCTCCAAATGGAACAGTCCCAAGTAATTGACATCGTGGTTGAAGTTCATATTTGCCTTTACCGTAGGGTCGTTCAGCAAAAACCAACCTGTTTTGGAGATGGTATATCGGTCGCCATCGACCAGCACCGTGCCAATCGAGAGCGATGCTTCCATCAGGCACTGCACCGCATAGTTCGAAAGACCCGTATGCCCGACTATCTCCGCTTGGGTTACACCTTTGCGGTTATTCGACAGGTACTCCAATATGCCGAACTTGACCATCAGGCGCGACACCTGAAACACCATCGGTGCAAAGGCTATCTCCTGCGCAAGCCGTTGTGCCTCCAACGCACTCCGATGTTCTTTGCAATATCTGTCGGATAGAGGTTTTGTCAGTTTCATATCTTAATTTGTCCGTATGTTCCAGAAATCATAAAAATTAAACCACTGGCGCGGATATTTGCGCACCACCCGCTCCAACGATTGCGCGTAGTCGGCGAGCAGGCTCTCCGCCGTGGGTTTTGCGCCCGATTGAGGCTCTTCGAATATAAATCGGTAGGTGCGTCCGCGCTCACGCATTGCGTAGTAGAAGACAACCGGCACCCGACATTTGGCAGCCACCCGAAACAGTCCTATCGGGAAACGTGCTTCGGCACCGAGGAAATCGACAACCGCGGTATTGTCTTTGCCGATGTAGCGGTCGCCATTAAAGCATACCGACTCGCCTCTGTTCAGGGCTATCTTCATCTGCAACACGGCATCGATTATATCCCGATTTATGGCTATAACGTTATAGTTATTCTCCTCGTTCGCATTCTCCTCCAAGACAGCCTTTATTTGTCGATGTTCGGCATCGAGCATTACGATGTTGATTTTCTTGCCGTAGTTGCCGAAAAATCCTGCGCCAGCCTCCCAGCAACCGACATGCGCACCTATCATCACGACCCCTTTGCCGCGGTTCATATTGTCGAGGAAGCGGTCGTAATTGTCGAATTCGTAACGATACAGCCGTGCCAAGCCGCCCCGCATCGCAATTTTGTCGATGAGGGTCTGCCCGAACACATAGTAGTGCATATACAGCTCTTTTATCGAAGCCCATCTGCCGAGTCCTCGCCGTTGCCTGTTATATCGCCATATAGATTTTGTCGCTCTCGGTGCAAACGGTATGAAATAGACGACGATGAATGCCAAAAAACCGTATGCACAGCGAACCCCCAGAAGCCGTATCGTATAGACAAAAAACAGGTATCCGAAACGTCCGCCGCGCGATTTACCGTTCCACGGTTTATTTTGGCTGTCAGCCATTGATTTTACGATTCAGGAGTTCGTAGAAATCGCGGAATGTCTTAATGCCGACGAAATCGGTACCCACAAGCGTAACCCCGAAATTCTGTTCGACCAAAACGACCACATCGATAAGGTCGAGGCTATCCAGTCCCAGCGTATCTTTCAGCGATGCGTCAGGCGTGATTTTCGACTCTTCGATTTCAAACTCCTCGGCGAGTACGGCACTCGCTTTTGCAATAATTTCGTCAATAGTCATAAAATAAAAATATATTGTTTCTTCTTGTTATTTAAGTTTCCTTACAATGAGGGTCGAATTGGTACCGCCGAAGCCGAACGAGTTGCTCAGGAACGTGTCGAACGCCACATCTACTCTGTGCTTCGGTATATTGAGGCGTGCCGATGCTTCGTCGGGCTCCTCGAAATTGAGGTTGGCAGCGATGAAGTTGTTCTGCATCATCAGCACCGAATAGACTATTTCGCTCGCACCCGCCATCCACATCTCGTGGCCCGTCAGCGATTTGGTCGATGCGACGTATGGGCAATGCTCGCCGAATACCTCCGCGATAGCCCGCGCCTCGTTGAAATCGCCGATAGGGGTCGATGTCGCGTGGGCGTTGATATATTGGATTTCCGACAAATCGATGCCCGCATCGCGAATAGCCATCTGCAACGAACGCTTCGGTCCATTGACATTCGGAGTCGAGATATGTTCGCCGTTGGAAGAGAAACCATAGCCGACCACCTCGCCGAGTATGGTCGCACCGCGCTTGACCGCCGCGTCGTAGTTTTCGAGTATCACCGTCGCCGCACCGCCGCTCGGCACCAGTCCGTCGCGATTTTTGTCGAACGGGCGCGATGCCTTCGTCGGTTCGTCCTCGCGAGTGGAGAAGGCATTGAGAGCATCGAAATTGCCGACCGAGTACTTATTGACCTCCTCCGCACCGCCGCAAATGACGCAATCCTGCAACCCCTGCTTGATGAGCAGGTAGCCCATACCGATGGCGTGCGAGCCGCTTGCGCAAGCCCCCGACACCGTGAAGTTGATGCCGCGCAGATTGAAAATCGTCGCAAGGTTCATCGTAAGTGTCGAGTTCATCGACCGGAAGATGTTGCCCGAGCCGACCAATACCGTATTTTTCTTCTCGCGGATAATATCGACACCTTCGATTACCGCCTCGGCACTGCTGTCGTTGCCATAGAGTATGCCGACCTCATTGTCGAGCAAAAACTCTTTGTCGATACCCGCCTGCGCCAGTGCCTCGGTAGTCGCAAGGAATGCGTACTGACCGTGTTCGGGCAGGCACAAACGCCGGCGACGGTCGAGCAGTCCCTTCAAATCGGGTTTCTCCAAAACACCACACAGAGATGAGCGATAACCCATCTCTTTTCTATCGGGTGCTATACCGATTCCCGACTTGCCATCGAAGAGCGATTGCAAGACCTCTTCCTTATTTTTTCCGATACAGGAATATATACCCATTCCTGTGATTACAACTCTGTTCGACATATTTAAGTATAGATTCCTCCGTTTATAGATATTACCTCGCCCGTAATGTATGCCGCCGCATCGGACGCCAGAAACGCGACGAGTTCCGCCACCTCCTCCGGCTCGCCGAAGCGACCGACGGGGACGAGTTTCTTCAACTCCGCCTCGTTCAAATCGGCAGTCATATCACTCTTTATGAAGCCCGGTGCAACGGCATTGACCGTAACGCGCTTCTTTGCCACCTCCTGCGCCAACGCCTTTGTCGCCGCAATCAGTCCGCCCTTTGCCGCCGAATAGTTGGTCTGCCCCGGCATACCCTTGATTCCCGACAGCGATGCCATATTGACGATGCGCCCGTATTTGCGGACCAGCATATCTTTGAGCAGAGGTTGCGTTACGTTGAAAAAGCCGTCGAGCGAAGTGGCTACGACACTGCGCCAATCCTCCCGCGCGC
>JBNMLI010000098.1:0-6095 GCA_050874765.1 Alistipes sp. | reverse complement strand
CTCCAATGTTTGCAATGCCGTTGCTTTCGACACGTCGATTTTGCCTATATTGTTGGCACCGCACGAGAGATAGGTCAAGCGCGTGGACGATGCTACATCGAGCGACGTAAGCCCGCAATTCTGACAAGAGAGAATGCGCAGACGCGGGAATTTCGATGGCGCGAGCGAACCTATACGGTTGTCGTTTACATACAACTCCTCGATTGAATCGGAATTGACTGTCAACGAAGTTATGCCTGTATCCGAGCAATCAAGCACGCGCAATTTGCGCAGCGACGAAAAGTTCCAGCCGTTCTTGATATTTGCGACATTGAGCGATTCGAGGTTCGGCAACGCCGCCAAATCCAACGACGTCAACGCTGTTCCCGATATGTCGAGCGACACTACCGACTGCGGCAGCACAAGCGACGACAACTCATAGCAATTCTTCGCTATAACGGTTTTCAACCCTTTGCACATCGAGGCATCGACCGCACTGGTGAACCCCATCACATCGTAACATTTCAATCGTTCCAACTTTGTGCATGTCGCGAGGTCGATACTCTTTGCATGGCGTGTACCGAGTCGGCGCAGAGCATTGCCCGCCTTCGGCAGCGTGAACTCGAAATTGGAGATATAGAGTGCTTCCAATTGGGTAAATTCCGAAAGGTCTGCCTTAAACGATGTGCCGCCTTGGTCGCCCACATTGTAATAGCGCAAATTCGGAAAGTTGTTCAGCAGGTCGTCAATCGTCTGCTGGCACTCAATGGCATAGCCATAAATGCAAGTTACCTTTTCCGCCTCGGCGCGAGTGATTTTGCCGTCGCGATTGGCATCGATTGGCGCACCTGTCGCCACGACAAAGCCGTCTTGCATCACCTCTTCATACTCTGCTGCATATTCGTAACGCTGCTCCTGTTGCGTAAGGTAGCGGAGCAGGTCGCGGTCGGTAAATTTCAGCACATCGTTGCCACTCGCCTTAACCTCGACCTCACACTCGGCGACAAGAGGTTTGTTTTTATCTTCAAGCAAACCATACGCCCAAACCGAAACCGTGGTCTTACCTGCTCCTTCGGCTGTTATCGTCCCGTCATCGATTGAAGCAACGGAGGTATCCTCCGATTTCCAAAAGAGTTCGGTAGGCTCCTTTGCGGTTGCATTGCTTGGCAACAAACTTATTGTCAGCGTTTTGCTCTCACCAGTACTCAAAGTAACTTTCGCAGGCGAGAGTGCTATGCCCGTAATCGGCACAACCTTATCGGCAGCTATCACCGTAACTGCGCATTTGGCACGCGCGGTGCTGACCGTTGCCTCAATGGTCGCCTTACCCTCTTTTATGGCACTCACCACACCGCCTGCCACCTCGGCAACATCACTGTTCGACGATGACCAAACTACCGCCTCATCGGTACCCGACACGGTTGCGTGCAATTCAAACTGTTCTCCCTCGATAATTTGTAGTTTGGCATAGTCGAGCGCAATCGTAACCTTTACAGGTCCGTCCGGATTGTCATCACCCGACTCGCTGCCACTGCTGCACGATGCCAAAGCCAATACGGCACAACCGGCAATTACCGCCATAGCGGCAAAGTGTGTAAACAATTTTCTCATAATAGTTTAGATATTTGAATTAGATTTACTTCGCAAATATAGCCAATTATTGCTTCGCAAATCTGGTGGGGGGGGGTAAATTGGACACAATTTGCACCAAATACAACATCAGACTTTCGTCATTCGCTTGTTTATAATTGGTCGAAATGTATAGCCTGCGCGATGACAAACGCTCCCCCGAAAGCAACCCGCATTGCGCAAAAAGTCGCGCCGACGCGCCGACGCACTCGGGTGTATGCGATTGAATATGCAGACACACCGAGCAGAAAATGTGCGCACCGCGCCCGTAAAACCGCCGCAAAACCGCGATATTTACGCATCAAACCGCCAATGTTGCAATTATCGCGTAAAAAGACGCGCAATGACAGTTCTTTTGTGCTATATTTGCATAGTACAAAAACCGCATTATCTAAAAATGTATTCATTTGATTTCATCACCTATTTCGGTTGTGGCGCGATTTGTTTCACGCTCGGTGTAGTGCTGTTGGGAACAATTATGCAGGAAACGGATATGTCGAGCCTGTATATCCGCGCCAAACGGTTGTCGGCTTATTGCGCGTTCATCAACGTCATCGTCGATGTCGTGGTACTCATACTCCACTACAAATACGGCGATTTCGCATACCTGCAACAGTTCTTCCTTCCGATGATGTACTATATACAGTTCGGCATAATGACCTTCGTGATGCTGTCGCTGATATATTCCAAGAAGGTATCGCCCAAAAACGTGCTGTTGTTGGGTCTGCCCGTATTTGCCATTGCAGGTACCTATATTATATTCGCGCTGACCGACAAGGAGGCGAACGCTATGCAAATGCCTATCTTCATAGCCTTCGCACGCACGCAAACCGCCTATGTGTTGAGTATGATTCTCTATGCAATCATCTTCTGCGAATTGAGTTACTGCGCCTTTCTTCTCATTCGGGAAACACGGGCGTTCTGCAAGAAAATCGACAACTATTTTTCGGTACAGCAAGAGGCGAGCGGGCGCAAATTGACCACTTTGTCCTACATAGTTTCAATATATTTCCTATTGGTAGCCATCGACTTTTTCTGGACCGATTCCACGATAGACGTTGTGCTGATGTGGGTAAATACGGCAATTTTCACATTTGCCTCTATTATGGTTTTGAATCTGCGCAGCATATTCTTTCAGGTTCACCCCGCCATTTCGCTGGCAGACGAGGTGCAGGAGGACGAAACCCAAGCCGATGCGACCGCCACTGCCGCCCCTTCGTCCGACTCCGCAACCGCCGACCCCGAGGCGGGCGAGCCGAAGGCATCGAAGGACATCGCCACACTCATCACCGAGTGGGCGGAGCGCGACGACAAGCCTTATCTGCAAGAGGGTCTGTCGATTACCAACGTCGCCGAGCAAATCAACGTGCGTCCGCGACTGCTGTCGGAGTACCTGAACAACATACGCCAAATCAATTTCAACCAGTGGATAAACCGTATGCGCATCGACGAGGCAAAGCACATAATAGCGACCGAGCCCGACACGACGTTGCTCGATGTCGCCATACGCTCGGGCTTCTCCGACCGCACCACCATGGGGCGCGTCTTCAAGCAACTCACCGATAAATCGCCATCGGAGTACCAAGCCGAGGTAGCGCAGACGCGCAATCGGCAATAGCACCCTGCCGACGGCATCAACGACTATCAACTTTTACGGCGTTGTCAGGCGGACAACGCCGTAAATTTATTCGGGTATTAACCGCTGCTATAAATCAAACTTATATACAAATCAAAAAAATCGATATTTAATCAAACCGCTACTCGATATATACAAATTACGCGCTTAAAGGTTTTTCAAACCGCTGATTTTCAGAAAAATTCGGGGGGGGGTATTTTTAGAGCGTAAATTGTTGTGCATAAATATCGTATTTCCGTCTGCATTCGACAAAAAAAGTCCGAAAAAGTTTTCGATATCCATAGGGGTAGACACTACTTTTGCAAAAAATTTATTAAATAGTATGTGCGCGTGCGAATCGGGCAGCGCCTCGCCGTCCGCATAAACTATTGTAAATCAAAGCAAAATAACGCCTGTAAAATGCAAAATTGCATAGCAATATACCGATGGATAATCGTTGCCGCCACGTTGATTGTGGCGACATACGGCAGTGCGACCGCACAAAGTGCGGCTGCACGGCACTCCATTGATGCTGCTCTGTCGAAGCAGTCGGTTGCATTGGCAGAGGCGGAACGCAATTCGGCAAAGAGCGAGCAAACAGCAACCGCCGACATCTTCGCCCAAGCCGATGCCGACAGCGACAATGCGGACGCCTCGGCGAAGGAAAACATACAGGGCAAGCAAAAGCCTGCAAAAAAATACCTGTTCGCCAAAATCTATTTTCGCAACAACAGCAGCACGATAGATTCGACCTACATGGACAACGCCAAGGCGATTGCGACGCTGCGCGAGATGATAGCCAAGCAGGACACCTGCCGTGTCGAATTGCGCGGTTCTGCCTCGCCTGTCGGCTCGGAGCAGCACAACCGCGAACTCTCGCGTCGCCGTGCCGAGGCGGCAAGTGCTCTCATCGTGGGAATGGGCGGCAACCGCAATATGCAGATTCGCAAGACGTTCATCGGCGAGAACTGGGATACGTTCACTGCCGACATCGAGCGCGGCTACCACAACGCCAACCGCAACCGCGTGCTCGGCATACTGCGCTCCGACAACACTAACGCCACGAAAAAGCGTATGTTGCAAACGCTCGACGAGGGCGTAACATACCGCTATTTGGTACGCAACTATATGCGCAACTCGCGTCAGACGCTCTGTGCGTTCACTCTGCCGACATTCGGCGAGCCGCTGCTCGGCAGTACCGAGTTTGCAGGCAACGGCGGCGGCTACGGGCTCTTCGCCGCGCCTTCGCTCGACAGAGCCTTGACGCTCGACCGCCCCGCATGTGGCGCGAGCGAGAGTTATCGTCGCCGTTTGGTCGTCGCTCTGCGCAACAACCTGCTCGTGTTGCCGTTCAACATCGGCATCGAGATTCCGACGGGCAACCGCTGGTCGGTGGGCTTGGATTACTACTTCCCGTGGTTCTGGCCTGCGGGGCGCAACCGCCGCAGTTTCGAGATGCTGGTGTGGAACGTGGAGGGACGCTACTGGTTCGGTCGCAACCGCACCGAGGCTGACCGCCTCACGGGCCACTCGATGGCACTCTACGCGGGCTTCGGCTACTACGACTTCCAAAGCAACTACAAGGGGCATCAGGGCGAGTATGTGAACGTCGGCATCGACTACTGCTACGCCATACCCGTTGCCAAGGGCAAACTGCACTTCGAGTTCTCGGTGGGCGTAGGCTACATCTACTCGTGGGCGCGACCTTACACCGTACACAACGACTACGGTCAACTCATAAGCAACCGACAGAAGAAACACATCGGTTGGATTGGCCCTACCAAGGCGAACATTTCGCTCGTCGTACCTATATATAAACGAATACCGACAGCCACACAACGATGAGAAGATTTATACTATACATAGCATTGTTGTCGGGCTTGACGGCTGCAACGACCTCGTGCGAGCGACGCGATATGTTCAACGAGAACAACGGCGTCTATCTGCACCTGACGATAGACACGCTCATCACGAACTACACCGTGCGGACACTGCCCGAGACGATGCGTGTGGCTATCTACGATGCCGACACCAAGGCTCTGCGCAGCTACGATTTCGTAGGTCCCGAGGGCGGCTACATCAACGTAACGCCGGGCAACTACGACATCTTGGTCTATAATTTCGGTACGGAGGCAACGGCAATCCGCAACGACGCTGCGTGGAACGACATCGAGGCATACACCAACCCCGTCTCGCGCTTCCTGCTGACGAACGTGGCGGTATGCTTCGCCAAGAACCGCGAGGACAAGCCTACGCGCCCGTCGCGCCCCGAGGGTGAGGTGGTCGCCTATATGCCCGACCACTTGTGGGTCGCTCGCTGTCGCGATGTGCAGATTCCCGTACGCGTCGAGGGCGAGGTGATGACCATCGAGGCGGAGGCAAAGACCGTCGTCGAGAGTTGGACGGTCAGCGTGCGTACCGTCAAGGGTATGCAGTATGTGCGCTCGGTTTCGGCACTGATTACCAATATGTCGGAGGGCAACCGCATAGCACTCGACAAGCGCAGCACCACGCCCGTAACCGTCTATTTCGATATGGACAAGGACGAGGCAGGCAGCCGTCTGACGGGTCGTTTTGAAACATTCGGCAAACTTGCGGGGCAGTCGAGCGTGTTGAGCGTCGTCGTAACCGACACCTCGGGCGGTCAGTATCAGTACGATTTCGATGTTACCGACCAATTTGCCGACAACCCTGCCCAACAGCTGATTATCGAGACGGACATCGACATTCCCGAGCCGTCGCAGGGCGGAGGCGGATTCAACCCGAAAGTAGATGAGTGGGAGGACATAAGCAAGGACATAGATTTGTAACCCAAGGCTTAAAAACGATTATAAACAAACAGTAACAAACAAAAAACATTAACTTTTTTATT
>JBNMLI010000097.1:0-6130 GCA_050874765.1 Alistipes sp. | reverse complement strand
GCAATAATCACGGGCGCAACGATAGCCAACTGGGCATAGGTTACATCGCCCAGCGACCCCATCGTCCATACGACAAACGATTTCAGTGCCGCCTCGTTGCTCATGTATTGCAGTATTTCGACCGCCGCACCAATGGCGGACGAGAGCATCATGCCGAGAATCAGAATCACCATGATGTCCTTTATGCGCCGCGCGAGCGACATCACCAGAAAGAGAATCGCCGCCGCACCTGCCCACGCCGCACCTGCCGTCCCGATAGTCTGCACCGCAGGGTGCGAGGCTATGCCCAAGAGCGGTGCGCCGAGCAGAAAGAGAGCGACACCGAAACTCGCACCCGCGCTTACGCCCAAAACGTAGGGACCTGCCAGTGGGTTGCGGAAGAGCGTCTGCATCTGCAAGCCGCTCGCCGAGAGTGCCGCACCCGCAAGGAGTGCCATGATTGCCTTGATGAGGCGAATGTCGAGTACGATGCTCCGTAGCGAGGCATCGACCTCACCCCCCGTGAGCGATGCCACGACCGCCCGCAACGGAATATCGACCGAGCCGAGCGCGATGTCGGCAACAAACAGAGCGACAATCGCCACCGTTAAGACGGTAAAGAGTATGGTGCTGCGGTGTTGCATCTATTCCAAGCGTTTGTAGTAGTAGAGCGAATCGGCAGATGGTGTGCCGTGCAGAATCTGCGCCATGTCGCGCAGTACGACATCGGGTGCAACCGCGCCCGACTCCCAAAAGTCGCTGCCGCCGTTGGGCGTTATGCGCTTATTGTTGTTATAGACGCGGCGGTTGCGCACCGCAGGGACATCGGCAAACTTGGGATTGGTGCGACGCAACTCGTCGAGCGTCGTACACTGCCCGACATTGAGCCACACGTCTGCCTTGCTTGCCAATAGCAGAGCCTGTTCGAGCGATATCGGTACGGACGCGGTGCCGGTGTTCTCGGGATAGAGGTATTCGCCTCCCGCATCTTCAATCAGCTTTACTGCGTAACTGTGCACCGATGGCATAAACCATGTATCGCGATAGGGCGTGTTGAGCATCACGCGCGGACGCTCCCCTTGCGTGCCGGCATATTGTGCCCGCACAGCCTCGTAGCGTTGTTCGATTTGTGCAAACACGCGCTCGCCCTCCGCCTGCTTGCCGCATAGTGCGGCTATGGCAACTATCCACTCCGCTTTGCCCAGCGGCGACGGCTCGACATAGTCGCCTATATAAATATAGGGTATCCCCAACTCGCGCAACTTGCTCGTCAGCGCACGCTCCTCGCCCGATATGCCGTAGAGCAACACGAGGTCGGTGTGCTTGGCTCGCAGAGCCTCGAAGTTGATGTTCGATTCGTAACCGATTTCGACGGTGCGCCCGCCGCGTGCCGCCTCGCGAACTTTCGGATTGGTGATGTAGTCCAACCCCGAAACACCCACTATGCGCTCCGTTTCGCCCACGGCATCGAACATCGCCACGAAACTCGACGACAACACGGCAACTCTCCGAACGGGAACCTCTACGCTCTGCCCCGCAAAGCCGTCGGGAGCCTTCTCGCCCGCGCTCGCCAAAAACAGACGGTCGCTCACGCCCGATGCGCCCTGCCACGGGTTGCGCACCTCGATTATGCGACTGTGCGTGCGCGAAGAGTCTGCCAAGATGGTAAATCCTTCGGCGTAGTGAGGCGTATATACGGCAACGGTCGCATCGTGCGACGCTGCACGGTCGGTGCAACCGCATAGGAGTGCGGCGCAACAGAGCAGCAGGGTAGTAGTGTAGCGCAACATGATGATTATTTTTTGTTTAGCAGTATCTGTGCCTGCGAGAGTGCCGCTTCGGTGATGGTGTCGCCCGAGAGCATCTTCGCAATCTCCTCGATGCGCTCCGCATCGGTCAAGGCGCGGATTTGCGTGGTGCTGTTGGTCTTATAGACCAAGAAATGGCGGTCGCCCTTCGAGGCAACCTGCGGCAGGTGGGTGATGTCTATGACCTGCATCGACTCGGCAAGCGTGGCAATCACCTCGCCCATGGCGTTGGCTATGCGCCCCGATACGCCCGTGTCGATTTCGTCGAATATGATTGTCGGCAGTGCCAGCCGTCGTGCCAAAATCGATTTCAAGGCAAGCATTACGCGCGACAGCTCACCGCCCGAGGCGATTTTCTCAATCGGTCGCAACTCCATCTGTGCATTTGCCGAGAAGAGAAAATCGACCGCATCGGCTCCGCTTGCCGACAGCGCAACGGGCGTAAGCCTAATCTCCATACGCGCCTCCGCCATACCGACCTTCGCAAGAATCTTGACCACCTCCGCCGCAAATGCTGGTGCCGCCTTCGCGCGAGCCTTGTGCAACTGCTCGGCAAGAGCCTTCGCACGTTTCTCGCACTCGGCAACGCTCTGCTCCGCCTGTGCTATCGCCTCGTCGCTGTTGATTATGGCGTTCAACTTCTCCGTGTAGCGGTCGCGCACGGCGATGAGTTCGGCGATTGTTTCGGCGTGGTGCTTGCGTTCGAGCGTGTAGAGCGTATCCAACCGCTCGTTCACCTGCTCCAAGCGTGCAGGGTTCGACTCTATGCGTTCGGCATCGTCCGCAACCGAGGCGTAGATGTCCTTCAACTCTATCTCCACCGAGCGCAACCGCTCGGCAAACTCCGTGGCGACAGGATACTCCGCCGCTATGTGGTGCAGTGCCGTCTCCGCCTCTTTGAGTTCGGTGAGCATACCCGTATTCTCCTCGTCGAGCATATTGCAAAGCCGTCCGAGCGTTTCGCCTATGCGGTCGGCATTTTCGAGCATACGCTGCTCCGCCTCCAACTCCTCCGTCTCGCCTTCGCGCAGGGCGGCAGTGGTGAGTTCCTCGACCTGATGGCGCAACCAATCCTCCTCCTCGCGCGAGCGTGTGCTTTGCGTGCGCAACTCGGCAAGAGCCGAGCGTAGGTGCGCGAGTTCGGTGTATGCGGTGCGATACTCGTCGGCTGTCGCGCCGCATTCGGCGATGGTGTCCAACGCACGCATACGGAATTGCTCCGACGAGAGAATCAGATTCTGATGTTGCGAATGAATGTCAATCAGATAGCTGCACAACTCCTTCAACAGAGCAAGTTGCACGGGCTGGTCGTTTATGTAGGCACGGCTCTTGCCACTCGGCGAGATGATGCGCCTGATGATGGTCTGGCGGTCGTAGTCGATGTCGTTGTCGGCGAAAATCTGCTCCAACCCCAAGCCGTCGATGTCGAACTCGCCCTCGATTACGCAGTTGCGCGTGTTGTCCTTGATTGCCCCCGAGTCGTTTTTCGCTCCGAGCAACAGCGACAGCGCACCCATAAGAATGGATTTTCCGGCACCCGTTTCACCCGTAATGATGTTCAGATGACGGTCGAATGCCACATCGAGTCTGTCGATAAGCGCGTAATTCTCAACTGTCAGATTGGTAAGCATACCCCCTCCTTATCGTTTTTCAAAACACTCTTCCATCTTATCGGCTATGCGGGCGGCAACCTCGCTCTTCGACATAAGCGGCAACTCCTCCTTGCCCTCGCTGTCGATGAATGTTACCTTGTTGGTGTCCACGCCGAAGCCCGCGCCTTTGTCCTGCAACGAGTTGAGGACGATGAAGTCCAACGCCTTCTCGCGCAACTTTTTTTGCGCATGCGCCTCGCCGTCGTTGCTCTCCAACGCAAAGCCGACAAGCACGCGCCCGCCCTTTTCGCGTCCGAGCGTTGCGGCAATGTCCTTTGTGCGACGCAACTCTATGCGCAGGTCGTCGTCGCTCTTTTTCAGTTTTTGCGTGGCGACCTCCTTTGGCGTGTAGTCGGCAACGGCAGCGCACATCACAGCCCCGTCCGAGCCTTCAAACCGCTCAACCGTAGCACGATACATATCCTCTGCCGAGATGACGTCCACCCTCTCTACGCCCGCAGGTACGGCGAGTGCCGTGCGCCCGCTGACGAGTGTAACCTCGGCTCCGCGTCGAGCCAATTCGCCTGCTATGGCATAGCCCATCTTGCCCGTGGAGTGGTTCGAGATGAACCGCACGGGGTCTATCGCCTCTATTGTCGCACCCGCCGTAACAATCAGTCGGCGACCTGCGAGGCTACTCTTTTTTTTTTCGGCAAGCGTCTGCTCGATGATGCCGACTATCTGCTCGGGCTCCGCCATACGACCCTTGCCCGTCAGTCCGCTTGCCAACTCGCCCGCAGGCGAATCGGCAATGACCACACCGCGCTCTTTGAGCGTCGCTATGTTCTGCTGCGTTGCAACGTGGGCAAACATATCGCAATCCATTGCGGGCGCAACCACCGTGCGACACCGTGCCGACAGATAGGTCGTCAGCAACAGATTGTCGGCAACCCCGTGCGCCATTTTTGCGATGGTGTTGGCTGTCGCAGGCGCAATGACATAACAATCCGCCCATTCGCCCATGCTTATGTGCGAATGCCAATCGCCGTTCTCGGGATTGTAGAACTCTACCGCCACGGGATTCTTCGAGAGCGTCGCCATCGTGAGCGGCGTGATGAACTCCTTGGCTGTCGGTGTCATCAGCACCTTCACCTCCGCACCTGCCGTTTTCAAAAGACGACAAAGCATAGCCGCCTTGTATGCCGCTATGCTGCCGGTTATTCCCAATAAAATATGTTTTCCTTTCAACATATTCCTTTGCCGTTTATGCCTCTGCCCGCAGAGGCATTTGCCGAACTATTTTGCAACTACTGTCGAGTGTACTTCGCCGTCCTTGCCCTCCTTGTAGAAGAGGTCGCCGGCGAGGAACTCCTCGGTAGCGATGATAACCGGCTTCGGCAGACGCTCGTAGTAGCGCGAAATCTCAATCTGCTCGCGGTTCTCGAAGGTCTCCTCCATGGTGTCGGTCGGCGACGAGAAGTCGGCAAGTTTGCGATTGAGTTCCGCTTTGAGTTCGGCGGCAATCTGATTCGCACGACGAGCGATGATGTTCACACTCTCGTAAACGTTGCCGGTTTCGCGGTCGAAATCGACGAGTTTGCGGGTGATGGTGTTGCTTGGAATGTTCTTTTTGATTTCCATCTCTATTGTTGTTTGTCTATATTGTTTTTATCTATGTAGTCCTTCGCCTCTTTGACGTAGCGATTGAGTTCCTTGACATGCTTCGACTCGGGGAACTCCTCGATGAACGAGTAGTACGAATCGAGCAACGACAGATAGCGGTCGGCCTGCTTCGAGGCAACCGAGTTGTGTGCCAACTCGTAGTTCGATACCACTATATAATACATTATCTCCTCGCGGTGCGTGGTGTTGGTGTAGTTCTTCAACGCATTTTTGAACGCTACGACCGCCGATTTGTATTTGCGTATTTTGAAATAGGTGTAGGCGTTGAGGAATGTCTTGTCGTGCAGACGCTTCGTCAGCTCGTCGATGAGTTGGTTGAAGGTCTCCACGCGCGCCGATTGCGGATAACGCTCCACAAACTCGCTCAATGCGACAATCGCCTGCGCCGTCATAGTCTGGTCGCGCTGCGGTGGCGGAGCGAGGTAGTAGTTGCACAAGGCATACATACCCTCGGCGTCCTCGATGAATATGCTTCGTCCGAACTTGCGGCGGAACTCGTCGAACTGCTCCGACGCATCGTGGTAGTCGCGGTGCTTGAATTTGCTGCGTGCGCAGAAAAAGGCAATCGAATCCTCGCGCTCCGAACCGACATAGTAGCCCCGACAGGCTTCGAACAGACCAGCGGCGCGATTCCACTTCTCGGCGTTGTAGTATTTGAGCGCGGTCCGGTAGATAAGTTCGGGGTCGCCGCTCTTGGCGATTTTGCCCACACCCGCACAGGCACAAAACATTATCGCTGTGCCTATTGCAATGATTACGCTCGTCAAAAATCTATTCATCGTCAAATTTTTATCCGCTTTGGGCAGACTAATCGTGCAAAGTTATATATTATTAACGAATTGGCAAAATAATTATTTTGCGCGACTATCTTTTTAATTCTCCGTGCTTTAACAGCCATTCGGCAATTTGCACCGCATTGAGTGCCGCACCCTTCTTGATTTGGTCGGCAACACACCAGAATGTCAGCCCGTTAGGCTCTGTCAAATCCTCCCTGATGCGTCCCACATAGACCGGCTCGCTACCTGCTGCGAAGAGCGGCATCGGGTAGCGTTTTGCCGCAGGCTCGTC
>JBNMLI010000096.1:0-6146 GCA_050874765.1 Alistipes sp. | reverse complement strand
TACCGAGAGGGCGTGATGCTCGGCTATCTGTGCGAGGGTTTGCTTGCCCTTGATATACTCTTCGTAAATACCTTTGGGCGAGGTCGAACGACGGACGGTCGGCAGTACGGAATGGCGAAGGCAGTTAGCACAAAAATATCGCTGTTTACCCCCGTTGTAGCCGTGTCTGACGAGGGTGCGATACCCGCATTTTGGGCAAACTTTTTATCCATTTCTAACGCAAATGGCACAAATATAAGAAAACCAATTTATTACAGCGTTTTTATGTACTATTTTTGACCAATAAGCCCAGTGATTTGATGTGAAGGGCAAAATAGCCGATTTTATGTTCAAGTTGAGATATTGCAAATCCTGCAATAAAAACAATTCACTTTTTTAGTGATATTATTGTAATTTGTATTACCTTTGCCTATGAAAGTTCAATAGTAATGGAAATTATATTTGATAAAGAGTATTTGCGCGATATGTATCAAACTGGACAATGTACGGATAAAAAGCATCGCTTCCAGCCCGGAGTTGTCCGCAAGTATATAAATATCGTAAACCTTATGCTATATGTTCCCGACGTAATAGGCTTAACACGCTATAATTCGTTACGATATGAACGATTAAAAGGCGACAAAACGGGAATTTCCTCCGTGAGAGTTAATGACCAATATCGCATTGAGTTTAAGGAGTATATCAAAGATGGCGAAACTGTTGCCTCGATATGCAATATAACAGAATTATCTAACCATTATCAAAAATAATATTATGATTGAGTTACAAAACACCAACCCCGATATGATTGCCAATAATATAGAATCTGCATTTCCTACACACCCCGGTACTATACTCAAAGAGGAGATAGAATACAGAGGTATTACGCAGGCTAAATTGGCACACGAAATGGGCGTGCCATATCCAATGCTAAATGAAATTCTGAACGGTCATAGGCCACTCACGGAACGAACTGCATTGATGTTCGAGGCGGTGCTTGGTATTGATGCCAAACCGCTACTCGGTTTGCAAACCGAATATAATCTGCGCAAGATGCGCAATGACCACTCATTCCTTGACAGGCTGTCGGCATTGCGCAAGATTGCTGCGATAATTTAGACAGACATTAGAAAACTCTGACGCTTGCGATATAGGTGAGTCTTCCGATTATTATTATGGTTCCGACATGGGGTCGGAGGGCTTCGATATGACGGAAGGCTCTCTTTTTTCTCATCATATATTTGTATTGTAATCATAGTGTCGAAGCGTATCTGTTTGATACTGAAATGTGCCGGCTCAATGGTATAATGCGTATTTCCCGTGACAGAGGCGGTATTTCCTTCAACTTTTTCGGTATTTTCTTGCTTTTCAGAAGAATGCGCATTATTTTTGCCATCAGAAGTAGCGGGCACACACCGTTTGGGGCTGTTTGATGGTCGGATTTATCATCATCTCGCAAAGTGCTGTCAGTAGCCGACTGCTTATTCTGCACTTCGGGGGCAGACCATACTTCTTTTTCTTGCTTTCCAGAAGTAATTGTATTACTTTTGTTAGCAGATAACTCCCGACCGGCAGGACATTGATGGGAATTGTGCCCATTCAGAAGTGACTGTTGCTCGGGAGTTATTTCTTTACTATCGTATATCTCTTTCTCATTATTCGGAAGATGTAGGGTTTATTAGTCAAAAATAGTACATAAATTGGTCTGATTTATTTGATTTAAGTCTGAAATATTCATCGATAAATAATACGTATGGAGTGAACTCGGCGAATTCTGCGTTGCACAGCGTTTACCGAGAAGACGTGATGCTCGGCAATCTGTGCGAGCGTTTGCTTACCTTTGATATACTCTTCATACAGACATTTGGGCGATGTTGAACGGCGTGCTGTCGGCAGGACGGAATAACGATGGCAGTTAATGTTTACCCCCGTTGTAGCCGTGTCGAACGAGGGCGCGATGTCCGCATGTTGGGCAAACTTTTTATTCACTTCTAACACAAATGACACAAATATAATAAAACCAATTTATTGCACCAATTTTATGTACTATTTTTGACCAATAAATCGCAAAGCACCACTGTGAATATCGGTCATTACAATAAAACCAAACGTAGCCGCTCTTAACGGGCGACTGCGTTTTGTTTTGCCTGCGGCGAAGCGGATTATTTGCTCGGGGCGACGGTGAAGCGGTAGTCGCCCGAGCCGACCTTGTAGCACGCATAGCCGTCGGTGAACGAGTGCGGTCGAAGCGTGGCGGAGGATTCGGCGACGGCATCGGCACTCGGGGCCGGAACGAATATCTCGGCGGTCGTATTGGCAGGTACCGACACCTCCAACGTGCGCAGGCGGTTGCCCTCGGCGTGCCAAGCGGCAGCGACCGTGCCATAAGGCGTGCGCGTCGAGGCTCGCATATAGTCGAATCCGCCACCCGTATGCGGGCGAACGGCGATGGTCTTATAGCCCGCCGAGGTTTCGCGTATGCCGACGGCACTGCGGTAGAGCCAGTCGCCGATGGCGCCGTAGGAGTAGTGGTTGAACGAGTTCATACCCTTGATAATCGAGCCGTCGGGGCGTATGCTGTCCCAACGCTCCCAGATGGTCGTCGCGCCCTTGGTTATCGGGTATATCCAGCTCGGGCAACTCTCCTGCAACAGCAGACGGTAGGCGACATCGGAGTGGCCGTAGTCGGTCAGCACGTTGCAGATATAGGGTGTGCCGAGGAAGCCCGTGGTGATGTGGTCGCCGTATTGTTCGATGTTGGCGACCAAGCGTCGTGCAGCCTGCGCGCGCTGATGCTCGGGGAGCATATTGAATTGCAAGGCAAGGACATACGCCGTCTGCGTGTCGGACGAAATCAGTCCGTTGGGCGTAACATACTCATCGCAGTAGGCTTGACGTGCGTGCTGTGCCACATCGGCGTAGTAGGCGGCATCGTCCGTTTTGCCAAGCAGCGAGGCGGCACGGCGCACGATGTCTGCCGATTCGGCAAAGAAGCATTGCGCAAGCAGGTGTTTGTTCGTTACTGCCGATTTGCCGTCGCGGTCGTTGGGTTTGCTCCAAAAGAGCCAGTCGCCGAAGTGTTGCGTGCCGTTGTTCCACAGCCAGCCGTTGTCGCGGCTCTGCGCAATCATATAATCGACCCAGCGGCGCATACTATCGTACTGCGCGCGGAGTATGGAGAGGTCGCCATAAGCCATATAGTGCAACCACGGAATGATGGTCGAGCAGTCTGCCCAGCCCGTCGAGGAGGTGCGGTCGTCGGAGGCGGGGAATGTGTCGGGAATCACGCGCGGCACCCGTCCGTCGGCGCGTTGGTCGGCAGCCAAGTCGGAGAGCCACTTGCGGAAGAACGTATCGACATTGCCCAGAAACGATGCCGTGCGGAAGAAGACCTGTGCATCGCCCGTCCAGCCCAGACGCTCGTCGCGCTGCGGGCAGTCGGTCGGAATATCGACGAAATTGTCGTGGAAGCCCCACTCGATATTGCTCTGCAAGCGGTTGATAATCGGATTGGACGACGAGAAACTGCCCGCGTCGTCGAAGCCCGAATAGACCACCTCGGCAGTAAAGTCGTCGGGGTTGATGTCGCCCTCGATGCCCTCGATTTTGATATAGCGGAAGCCGTAGAAGGTCATCGTAGGCTCGACCACCGCCTCGCCGCCGTTGAGTATGTAGGTGCTGGTAGCCTTGGCAAGGCGCAGGTTGGTCGTGTAGAAGTTGCCCTCCTTATCGAGTACCTCGGCGTGGGAAATACGCACCGTATCGCCCGCCGCACCGCGCAATCGAGCACGCTCCCAGCCGACAATGTTCTGCCCGAAATCGAGCACCCGCTCGCCCTTGGGCGTAACGATATACTTCACGGCGCGCAACGAGCGGTGTTTCACTACGGGTTCGTTGAGCGTCGGGACTATGTTGCTCTTGTCCATCGCCGCCACCGTTGCCCGCTCCGACCACGGCGTGCCGTCGGTGGTTGCCCACTTCGGGTCAATCAGGCGCGTATCTATGGTTTCGCCGTCGTAGATATTGGCAAACACGATGCCCGTGGCGGCATTTGCCGAGCCGACCGACTGCTCCCACGAGCCGTCCGTGGCAATCGTGGCGGTTGTGCCGTCGGCATACTCAATGTTTATCTGCATAAGCAGTGCGACATCGTCGCCATAGCGGAAACGTCGTGCAGGCTCGCCCCAATTCATTCCGCCCGAGTACCAACCCGCCGTTACGACTGCGCCGACGGCATTCGCGCCCTTGCGCAGCAGTGCGGTAACGTCGAACGCCTGATACTGCAAACGCTTGTTATACGATGTCCAGCCCGGTGTGAGGCAGGCATTGCCGACCCGACTGCCGTTGATGTACGCCTCGTAGAGTCCGTGCGCGGTGATGTATGCCGTGGCGCGTTTGATGGCTTTCGGCAGTGTGCGCTGTGTGCGGAAATGCGCAGGTTGCGGCACGCCCGTGCTGTGGCACGCTATCCACTGCGCCTGCCAATCCTCCGTTCGCAAGCCCGTGTGCCACGACGAAGCCGTGCGGCGCGACACGTTGCCGTGGTTGTCCCACACGCGCACCGACCAATCGTAGCGTTTGTCGGGTTGGAGTGCGCCCTCGTAGCGGACGTTTATCGAGTTGTCCGACTGCACCCTGCCGCTGTTCCAAACGGTGCGACCCTCGCAGCGCACCACAATCTCGTAGGCGGTTTGCATGGTATTGCGTTGCGGCGACTCCACGACCCAACTCAACACGGGTCGTTCGTCCGTCGCGATGCCCATGGGCGCAACAAGCGAGTTGGTGCGCAACAGCGCGACCGACACCTGCGCCGATAGAGCGACAGGCACGAGCAGCAGCGCAAAGGTTGCAAGATATTTTCTCATAAAATGAACATTTTAAGGTTGTTATGCAAAGATAACACATATCGGGCAAATAAAAAAGCGGGAAACTCTCGTTTCCCGCCATGCAATGTTCCTGTTTGTGTCGGGGAGACTGGATTCGAACCAGCGACCTCCAACTCCCGAAGCTGGCGCGCTAACCGGACTGCGCTACACCCCGAACTCAAATGCGGTGCAAATATACAACTTATTTCGATAAGTTGTTCAAAAAAATCTGCCAAAAAGCGAAACAATCGATTATTTCGCAACAAAAAAACAGCGACGAACCCCGCACATTCGGAATTCGTCGCCCAAGAGGTGATTCTATGCTGTTATTGCTTATTCTCAACAACCGTTACATTTATCGCCTGCTCGCCTTTGGCACCGTTGCCGATTTCAAATTCGACCTTCTGTCCCTCGGTCAGGGCCTTGAAACCCTCCTTTACAATCCCCGAGAAGTGAACGAAAATCTCTTTGCCATCTTCACCGATAATGAATCCGTAGCCCTTTTTGCTATCGAACCATTTAACTTTACCAGTCATAAAAATTTGTGTTTAATAATTATTGTTCAACAAATATAAACACAATCTTTTTGATTTCCAAATAAAAACACCGATTTCTTACGACGAAAGTCCCCGCCCGTACGACCGCGGCTGCCAGCCCGATGCTAAATAAATAGAAAATTTGTGCAGAAAAATTTGCAGATAACAATTTTTTGCGTACCTTTGCAGTCGCAAAAATGTTCGGGGTGTAGCGCAGCCCGGTTAGCGCATCTGCTTTGGGAGCAGAGGGTCCCAGGTTCGAATCCTGGTACCCCGACAACGAAAGAGGTATCGACAGTTTGGTTGATATCTCTTTTTTATTGGGGGTTGCCCCCACCATTTGTTTAGTGATTAGTGAACAGTGGATAGTGATTTGCGCGAGGTTATTCACCTCGCGCAAATTATATAAAGATGGGTCATTGCGAGGCTGTTCGTCTCGCGCAAAATAGGAGTTCTAGGAGAACTGGGAGGACTAGGAGGACCAACAAAAGCAAAATAACGCTCTTGCTATCATAGAACTCATAGAACTCATAGATAATAGCCGCACGTGAGAAGAAATCCATCATACCAACTGACACAATGGTAGATTGCCACGGCGCAAGGCGCCTCGCAATGACTTGTTGGTTTGATGCGCGAGGCTGTTCGCCTCGCGCAAAAGATAGGAGGTCTGGGAGGTCTAGGAGGACTACGATGGCGCGGAAATAGGCACTATGCACTATTTACCACACACTAGCCACTAGCCACTAAACAGAGGTAGATGCCATCT
>JBNMLI010000095.1:0-6152 GCA_050874765.1 Alistipes sp. | reverse complement strand
TCACGCTCGGCTACACGCTCCCTGCCAAGCTCACCCGCAAGGCACACATCGAGCGGTTGCGCATCTACGTTTCGGGCGACAATCTCTTCTTCTGGTCGCCATTGAAGAAGTATGCCAAGAACTACGACCCCGAGATGATTACGGCGGGCGATTCGGACTTCCGTGCGACGGTCGGCACCGACGGTCAGGGCTACGGTTACCCGATGACACGCAGTGTTACATTCGGTCTGAACATCTCATTCTTCTAAACCCCGAAAAGCACAACAGATATGAAAAGCATAATAACCAAAATAGCATTGGCAGCGACGGTCGCCTCGCTCGCGCTCTCCTGCCAGAAGTTCTTCGACGAAAAGCCGGTCAATACGACTACGCCGGACGACTTCTTCGACTCCGAATTGGCGTTGGAAACCTACGCCAACGGTCTGCTCGAACAGCAGTTGCCGTCGGCATCGACGCTCACGCGCGGCGACCAAATCAGCGACATCAGCGTTACCACCCAAACCGAGAACTATCTCAAAGTGGGCGGTTACAACGCGCAATCGGCTACGAACTGGTCGCGCAGCAACTGGCTGCCGCTCTTCCGCATCAACTACTTCCTCGTACACATGAAGGACGCAAAGGGGTTGGTCGATGAAGATGTTTACAACCACTACGAGGGCGTAGGCCGCTTCTGGCGTGCGTGGTTCTATTGGAACAAGGTCAAGACCTTCGGCGATGTGCCGTGGTACGACACGCCGATTGACCCCGACGATGACGAGGCTCTGTACAAGGGTCGCGACCCGCGCGACGAGGTGATGGCGCATGTGCTCGAAGACCTCAACTTCGCCGTCGAGCATTGCTCGGTAGCGAGCAAGTACTTGCGCGATGCGAATGTGATTAACGGCTACTGCGCACTGGCTCTGAAAACGCGCATCTGCCTCTACGAAGGCACCTACCGCAAGTATCACGAGTTGGAGGGTGCACAGCAGTGGCTGGAAGAGTGCCTCTCGGCGGCCAAGGCGTTGATGGATTCGGGAGAATTCCGCCTCATCAACACCACAGGCAAGGAGGCTACGAATTACAGCACGCTCTTCAAGAGTGCCGACCTACAATACGACGAGGTGATTCTCGGCAACCAATACAGCAAGGAGTTCAACCGTCTGCACGACGCTTCGTGGTACTTTGCTTCGGGCAGTGCGGGTCAGCGCACCTCGGCAACGCGACAGTTCGTCAATATGTACCTCAACACCGACGGCTCGCGCTTCACCGACAGAGCCGACTACAACAAGGTCGGATTCAAGGACGAGTTCGTCGGTCGCGACTACCGTCTGCGTCAGACCATCATCACGCCGTACTACGAGAAGAAGGTGAACGGCGTGCTGACCAACGAGTTTTCAAAAGTATTTCCGGGTTTGGGCGCGCAGCTGACCTACTACCGCATCATCAAGTGGAACTTGGACGACGATGCTACCGAGAGTGCTACGCAGAGTTGGAACTCGCTGCCCGTATTCCGCTATGCCGAGATTCTGCTCTCCTACGCCGAGGCTGCGGCAGAACTGAATCAGATGACGAGCGCGATTTGGGACGCAACGATTCGTCCGTTGCGCGAGCGTTCGGGCGTGAACGGCAAAGAGCCGACCACAGCCGACCCATACTTGGCGGCATACTACTGCGACAAGGAGGGCAATCCGACCATCACGGACAAGTGGATTCTCGAATGCCGCCGCGAGCGCGCCATAGAGTTGTACTTGGAGAATGTCCGTCGCGACGACCTCTTCCGCTGGAAGATGGGACACCTGTTCACCGTACCGTTCGAGGGCATCTACATTCCAGAGGTCGGCAAAGCGTTCGATATGAACGGCGATGAGAAGAACGACATCTGCTTCTACTCGAAGTCGCACCCGAAACCTGCGAAGAGCGAGTCGGGCGTAACCTACGTCGAGATTACCGAGAACGAGGGCGACAACATCACGACCTACGCTCTGTCGGCAAACGGCAATCTGATTTACGTTCTCGACCGCGAGTGGGACGACCACAAGTATCTCTACCCCGTTCCGAAGAACGCCATCGACATCAACCAAAATCTGTTGCCGCAGAATCCGGGTTGGGACGACTAAAACATTTGTCAGTAATTACATACGAATATGAAAAGACTTTCGATATATATGTTAATGCTTCTTGCGGCGGTCGGAATGACCGCCTGCAAGAGCGACGACGCGACGATACTCAAACGCAACACCGATGCGTTGAGTTTCACCTATATGCGTTCCACGCAGACGCTCATCGTACTCTCCGACTCGCGCTGGACAGCCACGCCGCAGCAGGAGTGGATTAGTTGCACACCCGAGGCAGGGCGCGGCAACGGCGTAAAGGAGCAGAATGTGGAGATTACGGTCGAGCAGAACGATGCCGACGCTCGCGAGGGCGAGGTGATTCTCTCGGACGGCACGAAGGAACTGACCATACGCATCTCGCAGGAGGACGGCTTCTTCGCAATCGGCAACATCACGGTGCCTGCAACGCTCAATCGCGACGAGGAGATTTCGGGCAAATACATAGCCGTTGCCTACCGCAAAGCCAAAGAGGGCTACACGGTTTCGACCCACACAACGCTTTCGGGCGCAGGTGCCGAGGGTTTCGTGGCAGAGGATTTGACGAAGGCAGAGATGGACGCCGGCGACGGCGAAATCCGCATACCTCTCACGGGTACGCCGACCGTCAAGGGCAAAGTCGGGGTTGCTGTCGAGGTGTCTATTAACAACGCCACGGAGCCGACGCGCTACAATGCCGAATTCTCCATCAAATCGACCAACGAGGTCGAGGTCAAGACATTCAAGTTGTTGCCGCGCCTTGCGGTGTTCGACTGGGGATTCTACGCCAAGACGAGCGACAACAAGCAGGGCACGGAGGCTCGCAACTACGACTTCTCGCTCCATGCTGCCAACGATGATGGCACGATAGGCGAGGAACTGCGCTCCTACAAAGCACCTACCGCGAAGTGGTTTGCCAACGGTATGTTCTTCGAGCACACGCGCTTTGCATTCGGCAACCTCACGCCTGCGACGAAATACTGGTTCCGCATCGTCGCTCACGAGTTCGGCACGCAGAAGAAGGATTCGGACGTAACCGACATAGAGTTCACCACGCCCGAGGAGACGTTGGAGCCTAATGTTATACTGTACAAGGATTTCGACGACTTCTGGTTCCGCGGTTGTCCGCTCTATATGGCATTCGGTCCCGAGGTGCCGAACGCACAAATCGGCAAGGACATCGACGTACTCGACAACTCGTGCTACGCCGGCACGGCACCTATTATCCACCCTTGCAGCAGCACCGACTCGTTCTTCGACTATGTGTCGAGCACGACCGACAACCGCTCGCCTGTAAAGTGTCCGATTCTGTGGTACAACTGGTGGGAGGGCGACACGTTCGGCACCAACTACGCCGACGCCGACTATGCAGGCTGGCAGGGCTTGCGCGCCCGTTGCACGCAGGGCGCGGCATTGCTGTCGTTCGCTTCGGCAAGCGGCTATCTGAAAACGCCGCTGCTCACCGCGCTGGGCGACACGCCGACCAACATCACCTTCGTCTGCCACACCGCACCGTATTTCGAGCCATACCACTCGTGGGGCGAGGACCACAATCAGCACTATATCCGCGTCGAAGGTCCGGGTGAGATTGTCAGCGGCGGTGCCACGATGGACGAGCCCGAAGGCGATGTTGCCGAGGCAAATTCGGCAAAGTGCATAACGGTGAAGTGCGAGAAGAATGTCGGCAACGACAAGACCCCGCTCAACGACTATGTCCACACGACCGAACACGTCGTCAAGATTGAGGGTGCAACCAAGGATACGCGCATCGTCATCGAGGCTCACCCGTATGGCGTCAAGCACTACCGTCTGTGGATTGACGATGTGAAGGTACTCAAAGACTAAAACGAAAAACACCAAAAACTTAAACCTAACAAACAAATGAAAAGTACAAACAAGGCTCTCCGCTATGCAGCACCCGCAATAGAGGTATTCTGCATACGCATGGAGAATGGTTTTGCCGTCTCGACCGAAGAGTGGGGCGACAAAGAGTTGAACCCGTGGGGACTCTCCACACAATCGAACGAATACGATGAATAATGCAACACGTTTTGTGATGCTCGCCGCGGCAGCCGCGACGGCACTCACCGCTTGGAGTTGCGCGAAAGACAACACCGAGGATATTACGCCGTCGGGCGATGGCGCGGCAATGCGCACGCTGACGGTAGATTGCGCGGAGGTGGTTCGTACCTCAATCGGCTACGACGAAAGCGGCTCGTTCCTCGACTGGAACTCGGGCGACAAGGTAGCCTACGCCACCGACAAAGATGTGGCAAAGGAGGCAACCGTTGCCGACAACAAATTCACGATTGAAGTCAGCGAGGGTGCGTCGCAACTCTTCATTGTCTATCCTGTCGGCTCGAACAAGGGCAAGGCGGCAACCGCACTGTCGGCTACCATCAACGCCTACGCCACACAGAGCAAGGCTTCGGTACTCAACGGAGCCAATCTGCCGATGTTCGCCACGGCGGCACTGCCCGAGGGCGACACCGTAGAGAATCCGTGCTTCACGGTCGGCGGTCGCGTGGTACGCTTCGCCATCTCGTCGGCAGCGCATGCCGATGAGCGCGTGGTGGGTGTGCGCATCACCGCAGCCGACGGCGCAGTGCTGGCGGCACAGTTCGACGCATCGCTCAAACCCGTTGAAGGAACAACCTCCAACAGCGTGCTGACGATGCTCTCGACCTACGCACCGATTGCTGCCGACAACTACATCTATGCCGTTGTCGCACCTGGCAACTACACGGGCGTGAAGGTGGAGGTGGCAACCGACCTCGCCGACTACGTTATGCCGAGCGTCGATTTGAACCTCAACGAGAAGGGCATCACCCACTACCAAATCGCTCTGCCGCTCGACAAGGGCGAGCGCACCGAGCGCACCCTGCTGGCGGGCAAGAACGAGGTGAAACTCTACTCGCTGCGTCCGCGTCTGGCGGTTCTCGACTGGGGCAAATATGCCAAGACGAGCGACAACAAGGCAGGCAGCGAGCCGCGCGCATTCAAGTTTGAGTTGATGCAGGACAGCAAGGACAATGCCGCCATTCGCAAGTACGACATCGGCTCGGGCAAGTGGTTCCCATCGACGGGTATGTTCTTCGAATACAACCGTTTCAGTTTCGGTAATCTCACGCCTGCGACAACCTATTGGTTCAAGATTGTGGCATATCAACTCGGTGCGGCGAAGAATCAGACTTCGGCTCCGGTCTATGTCAAGTTCACCACGCCTGCCGAGCCTGCGCTCGACAGTAACGTGTTGCTCTACCGCAACTTCGACGAGATGTGGTTCCGCGGCAATCCGCTCGAAATGGCATACGGTCCCGAGATTGTAAAGGCGAAGATTGGCACCAACATCGACCCAGATGCAGCCGACACCTATCTGATTACCACGGCGGGCATCAACTGGTCGAGCAGTACCGACTCGTTCTTCGACCAAGTGAAGAGTACGACGGCAGAGTACAGCCCGACGATGTGTCCTATACTCTGGTCGAAGTGGTGGGAAGGCAACAAATACGGCACCAACTATGCCGACGCTGCCTATGCAGGCTGGACAGGCTACCGCGTACGCTGCTGCCAAGGCGCAATTCTGCTCTCCTACGCAACGGCTACGGGTTATGTCGTAACGCCGTCGATAGACGAATTGGGCGAGGGTGGCGAGAATATCGTATTCACCTGCCACACCGCTCCGTACTTCGAGCCATATCAGTCGTGGGGACAGGACAATGAGGAACACTACATCAAACTCGTAGGCGACGGTCGCATCGTAAGTTGCGACACGATGGTCGAGCCGACGACCGCGGGCGCCGAGGCCAACAGCGACACCTGCATCACGGTCAAGTGCGCAACCTGCGTCAAGAAGGAGGGTTCGCTCAACGTTCCGCAGTACGACTATGTGCCGACGACGGCTCATGTAGTGAAAATCGAGGGTGCAACCAAGAACACGCGCATTCGCATCGAGGCACACCCTTACAAGACCAAGCACCCACGTTTGTGGATAGACGACATCAAGGTCGAGCGCGAGTAGCGCGACCCGCTGTCGCGACCATTGCGGTTGCCGCTCCCGACCGAGCGGCAACTGCCCAAGAG
>JBNMLI010000094.1:0-6232 GCA_050874765.1 Alistipes sp. | reverse complement strand
CATTCCGATGGCGGCAAACTTGCAATGGATATTCTACCGCAACGCCAAGACGGGCGACGTGCTGGTGAAGATGTTGCAAAACGAGCGTGAGGCGGAGTTCCCGATTGAGAGCGATATGAAGCCGTACTACCGATGGAACGACGTCAAGGCATTCTACGACAAGGTACTCGCGGAGCAGACGCTCTACCGCTTCTCGCGCCCGTCGGATTATAGTTGCGACACGAAATAGAAAACGCACATACGAATCAAAAACACAGAAACAGATTATGTTAAGTATTGCAGAAAGACACAAATACATTCTCGACAAGTTGGAGAAGTACGGATTTATCCGCATCGCCGAAATTGCCGACGAACTGAAAGTTACGAAGGTAACCATTCGTAAGGACGTGAAGATATTGGAGAGCCGCGGGTTGCTGTTCAAGGTTCACGGCAGTGCGCGATTGGCAAATCCGCACATCGCCGACCGCGACCTCGTTACCAAGAGTTCGCTCAACCGCGAAGCGAAGCAGCGCATTGCCGAGCGTGCAGCGCAGATGATTGAGGACAACGACGCGATTATGATTTCGGCAGGTTCGACCACCTACGCTCTGGCAGAGGCGATTCACGAGAGTATGGGTGCGAAGACGCTCAACGTCGTAACGCCGTTTTTGAAGGTGTCGGCACTGCTCAACGAGTTGGAGAACGTGAAGGTCGAGCAACTCGGCGGTCCTGTTTACAAGAAGTCGTTCGCAACGCTCGGCGAGAGTGCGAGTGCGGAGTTGAGCAGCATCGTATGCTCGAAATTTTTCCTCGGCGTGGACGGCATCGACCCCGATTTGGGCATCACTACCTCTACGAAGGAGGAGGCGAAGTTGTCGCGCAAGATGATGGAGTCGTCGTCGAAGACCGTTGTGTTGGCAGACTCGTCGAAATTCGGTCAGCACGGCTTCGGACGCATAGCGGGACTGGAAGATGTGGACATCATCATAACCGACACCGACGTATCGCCCGAGATGCAGAAGATTGCCGAGGAGGCGGGCGTGGAGTTGATTATGGTATAGGCTCCGCCGAGCCGCAACGCAAATGCAGTCAGGGCAACCCCGAAAGGAGTTGCCCTGATTTGTCTTTATATTATAATATATGTATTCGGTCAGGCGATTGCCTCGGCGACCACGAAGGTGCTGCCACCGATAAAGAGCATATCGTCTGCCGAGAGCATCGCGCGGGCGCGGGCTATCGCTTCGGCGACCGTATCGGCTGTTTCGCAATCGAGCCCTATGGCGCGGGCGATTTGCGCGACATCGGCAGGTGCGGCGGCACGAGCAACATCGGCGCGGGTGAAGATATAATGGGCATCGGTAGGCATAAGGTGCAGAATCTCGTCGATATTCTTGTCGGCGCAGAAGCCCATAACGCAACAGAGCCTGCGCGCAGTGCGGTGGCGCAGTTGCTCGCCGACGAGTGCCAGACCGTGGGCGTTGTGGCCCGTGTCGCAGACGGTCAGCGGGGCGTTGTCAATCACCTGCCAGCGACCGCGGAAAGCGGTAATATCAGCCACATCGCGCAAGCCCTCGACCAAGGCGCGGCGGCTGATGGAGAGCGGTGTATTCTCGTGGAGGTAGTCGGCAACGGTGCAGGCGGTGGCTATGTTCTGACGCTGGTATTCGCCCAGCAACCCGAGTTGCAGGCGGTACTCCTGACCGTCGCGCGTGCGCACCATATCGAACACCTGCTTATCCCCCACCGCACTCTGACCCTTGCAGACGAACGCTTCGGGGGCATAGATGAGTGCCGAGTGCATATCGCGGGCTGTTTCCTCCATCACGAGGCTGTAATTGGGATTGTGTTCGCCCAAGATGACGGGGATACTCTTCTTGATGATGCCCGCCTTCTCGCGTGCGATTTTCGGCAGTGAGTCGCCCAGAAGAGCCGTATGCTCCAAGCCGATATTGGTGATGACGCTCACGATGGGGATAACGATGTTCGTAGCGTCCAACCGTCCGCCCAAGCCCGTTTCTATCACGGCGACCTCGACCTCGCTCTGTGCGAAATAGTCGAATGCCAGCGCGGCGGTCATCTCGAAGAACGAGAGGTCGCACTCCTCCATATCGCGTTTGTACTTATCGACGAAATTGACCACCTTCTGTTTGGAAATCATCTCGCCGTTCACCTTGATGCGCTCGCGGAAGTCGGTCAGGTGGGGCGAAGTGAACAGACCCGTCTGGTAGCCCGCCTGTTGCAGAATCGCGGCAATCATGTGCGACACCGAACCTTTGCCGTTGGTGCCGGCAACGTGGATTACGAAGTAGTTGCGTTGCGGATTGCCCAAGCGACGGCAAAATTCGGAGATGCGCTCCAACCCCGGCTTGTATGCCATGGCACCCTGTTGCTGGAATGTCGGCAAGGCGGCGAAAAGATAGTCGATGGTTTCGGTGTAGTTCATAACCTATTTAATCTACAAGGTAAAATTTCTTTTTCGCACGATAGGCGACAAAGTAGAGCAGGCACAGCCCCGCGATGTAGAGCGAGAGTCGGCCTATGTAGTCGCCATAGAGGGTATAGAAGGTTTTTGCGTCGTTCAGTCGTATGTCGGCGGTAACCACTCCGCGCTCGTCCCAGCCGAGGCGCGCAAGGTCGTCGCCACGCGAAGAGATGAAGCCCGACACGCCCGTGTTGGCACTGCGGGCGACATCGCGGCGGGTTTCGATGGCACGCAGACGACAGTAGGCGAAGAGTGTCTTGTGTCCGAGCGTATTGCCCCACCAGCCGTCGTTCGACACGACGCCCAAAGCCTGCGCTCCGTTGCGGACGAACTCGCCCATAAAGTTGCCGTAGATGCCCTCGTAGCAGATGGCAGGGGCGATTTTCACGCCGTTATGCTCGAACGGCACAGCTGTCGAGCCGATACCCAACTGACCGAACGTACCGCCCAAATCAACTGCGCCGATTTGGCGGTCGCGCAACCAAGCGGGTATCGTTTCAACGCCGATGACGAGTTTGCCCTTGTGGTGGAGTTGCACCACGGCGGCAGAGTCGAATCCTATCGAGGAGTTGAATATGTCATAGTAGGTACTGCCCGAGCGTCGTGCCGTAGGCGAGCCTTTTGCCGAGCCGTAGATGGTCATCGTTTCGCACCCCGACACAATCATAGCATCAGAGCCTTTGCTGTGCAGCATATCTGCCATACGGTGCACAATCGAGGCATCGGAGATGTGGCGGCTGTCGAACGTTTCGCCCAGAGCGGTTTCGGGCATCAGCACGAAGGCAGCCGAGTCGGGCACCTCGGCAAGCAGGCTGCAAAGGTTGTCCTGTTGCCACTCGCTGTCGGAGTGGAACTTGGCGTAGCAATCGACATCGGGTTGCACGACCGACACGCACACCTTCTCGCGCGAGAGGTAGCGTTTGCCGTCGGGCGACTCGGTATTATAAAGTATCAGCGAAGCGGCAATCGGCAGAGCGAAGGCAAGCGTCGCGCATATCCACAGCGGTTTGCGGAAGGTCAGAGCCTGCAACGCCAGCACATTGACGACAAGCACCCACAGCGACCCGCCGAAAACACCCGTATATTCGTACCACTGCACCGCCCATGTATCTTCGGCGAAGCCGTTGCCGAGCGTCAGCCACGGGAACGACATCGCGGGAGCCTGCGTGTAGATATATTCGACAGCAATCCAAGCCGAGATGAAGAGCGTGTAAGCCAATCCCTTCGGGGCGCGTTTCGATACGGTATGGAAGAGCATAAACGCCACCAAAGCCCACCATGACGAAACTATCGCCGCCGTAATCGGACCCGCAGGCGTAGCAATCCATACCCACCATATAGTCAGCGCATTCCACAACAGGAATGTGAGTGCAGCCCAGCCGCACATACGCCACCAATCGCGCCACGACGCGCTGTAACGTGTGCTGATGAGCATCAGCGGTACAAATGCGACGAACAGTGGCAGGCAACCCGCACCGAGCCACGGCGCGGCAAGCAACAGAGCCGATGTGAGGCTGAAAATCAATCGGTGTCGCGTGGAAAATTCTCTATTAAAGCGTATCATATTGCAAATATAACATTTTTTGGTTTGCAGTGGACAGCGAACAACTGTTTGTTTAGGGATTTTTTCGGTTTGCCGTCGTGCGTCCTCTTATCGTGCGATATTTGGCAGAGCGCAACGCGCGGGGCAGGACACGAAAAAAGGACACCCCCGAAGAGGTGTCCCTTATTATACCGCAAGCGGTCAGACTATTTGAGCGCGTCGAGGTTTACATCGTTCTTTGCCTTCTCGGCGAGCGATGCGTCCTTGGCGATTGCGCTGTTGAGCTGGCTCTTTGCCTCCTGAATCTTACCGGTCTTGGCAGCGATTACGGCACGCAGGTAGTCTGCCTTTGCCGAGTTGTCGCCTGCAAGGCTCTTGCTTGCAGCTGCGTAGTTGCCTGCCTGAACCTGTGCGATAGCAGCGTTGTAGCCGGTCAAATCCTTCTCTGCGGCAGCGTAGTTACCCTTGGCAGCCTCAACCAAAGCCTTCACGTCCTTGTCGGCACCCTTTGCATACTCCTCTGCCTTTGCGGTCTCACCCTTTGCAAGGTAAACCAAAGCGTAGTTGGTGTTCAACTCTGCCGACTTGTCGCCAGCCTTTGCAGCCTTATCCAACTGTGCGAGAGCAGCGTCGAAGTCGCCCTTCTGTGCGTAAACAACTGCAAGGTTGTTCAGTGCGCGAGCGTCGCCCGACTTGGCAGCCTCAACCAAAGCAACCTCTGCAACAGCAGGCTCTGCCTCGGCGATGCGGAGCAACTCTTCGAGGTTGAGTTCTGCAACCTTACCCTCGTTGATGAGTGCAACCATCTCGGCATCGGTCTTGCCGGTGATGTCTGCGCTGTTTACAATCTGCGCACGACGCAATTTAGGGAGAATGTCGCTCTTCAAGGTCTGGAATACCGACGACATATTCTTAATCTCTTTCTCGCGCTCTGCCGACGAAGAGTACATCTTCAAGACTTGGAGAATGAGGTCCTTATCCTCGATGTTCGATGCGGCAACAGCCTCTTGGAAACCTTCCCAGTCCTCGCCGTAAGCAGCAGCGTCGATGTTCAGACCTGCATCTTTGAGCAACTTCTCGACAGCCTTCAAGCCCGACTTGCTACGCTTCTCGGAGAGTTTGTCGTTGAATTTCTCGGGACCATCAGGCGAAGCGTAACCGTTTACGAATACCGTCTGTGCGGCGCGGTCGTTAGCCTTGTTAGCCTCGACGTTTGCTTTGAGAGCGTCGATATCGTCGGTCTTAACAGCCTTCTTGGCAACCTCTGCCGAGTTGATTTTGTAAACGATGTCGGCCTTAACCACGGTGGTGGTAACGTTCTTATAGGCGTTCGCCTCTGCCTTCATAGCATCGGCAAAGTCCAAATCCTTCTGCAACATATTCAGACCTTTGGCAACCGTGCGACCGAACTCCTTTTTCAGAGCCTCGGCAGCAGCACCGCCCTTTTCGAGCGTAGCGAGTTGCTCTTTGGTCGGCATTGCACCGTCATTGGCGTTGATGAGAGTGAACTCCTTGCACTTGCCGCTCTTGCACTTAACCTCGACGAGGAGTTTAAGCTCGCAACGCTCCATACCCTTTTGGTAGTTGAACTCGACGCGGCGGTTAATCGACATCGCCTCGCCCTTCTTTACGACCATACCGTTCGAGAGAACTTTCTCGCCCTGCAAAACTACCGTTTCGCCAAGAACCAGACCGCCGTCGAATGCGATGGCAGGAGTAACTTTCAGCGAAGCCTTCTTGTCGAAATACTTGGCAGGAATCTCTGCCTTGATGTCGGCAGCGATTTTACCGTTGTTGTACTCCAACACCTCCGGCGTAGCCGTTACCTTAATTGCCGATGGGTCATTCGCCATCTTCTTGAAACAATTACAGCCCGACAGCAGCAACGCAGCCGCTGCGAACACCGTTGTAACCTTCATTAAGTTTTTCATAATAAAAAGTGTTTAAGAAATTTGTAACTAAATCTTCTTCTCTGCTCGTGTTTGCCACGCCCGTGCGGTGCAAGACCACACCATGGCTTGATATGGCAAAGTTATACATATTTTTTATAATTGCAACAAAATTTCCTGTCAATTCTTCACGATAATTTATGCGCAAATTCCCTGCCAAACAGCATTTGGCAGACCCGCGACCGACAATAAGGCGCAAATTGGCACACAGCAGGCAACGGCAGGGGCAAAAAGCAGGGGCAGACCCACAAGTCTGCCCCACGCAATACTATATATTAT
>JBNMLI010000093.1:0-6265 GCA_050874765.1 Alistipes sp. | reverse complement strand
CCATCACCGAGTTCATATCGTGCGTGTTGATGATGGTCGTGATGCCGTACTCCTTGGTGATGCCGTGAATCAGATTGTCGATGACAATCGAAGTCTGCGGGTCAAGACCCGAGTTCGGCTCGTCGCAAAACAGATAGCGCGGATTCATAACTATCGCCCGCGCAATCGCCACGCGTTTAATCATACCGCCCGACAACTCGGAAGGGTAGAGGTTGTGCGCGTCCGACAGATTCACCCGGCTCAAACAGAAATCGACACGCTCGCGCTTCTGTGCCTCGCTGTCGTCGGTGAATAGGTCGAGCGGCAACCGCACATTCTCATACACGGTCGAGGAGTCGATGAGCGCACCGCCCTGAAAAATCATTCCTATATCCTTGCGTATGCGCTTGCGCTCGTTGAACGACAGCGTATTGAAGCAGATGTCGTCGAAAAATATATTGCCGCTGTCGGGCGTGTGCAGACCGACCAATGTTTTGAGCAACACGGTCTTACCCGAGCCGCTGCGACCGATTATGAGGTTGGTCTTGCCGGTTTCGAACTCCACCGAGATGTCGTCCAGCACCGTGCGCCCCTCGAAGGACTTATATATGTGTTCGCACTTTATCACGTTCGCAGTAATTGAGTGAGTATGAGGTTGAATATCAGAATGGTAATCGAACTGACCACAACGGCGCGGGTCGATGCGCGACCCACTTCGAGCGAATTGCCCTTGGCGTAGTAGCCGTAGAATGCCGATACCGAGGTGATGATGAATGCGAATACGGCGGTCTTGATGAGCGAATAGATGACCTCCCACAGCACGAAGTCGTAGAGCAAACCCTCCACATAGTCGTCCGTGGACATAATGCCCGTAGCCCAAGCTATTGCGTAACCGCCTATGATTCCAATCATTACGCTGAGCAACGTCAGGAACGGAAAGAAGAATACGGTTGCGATGATTTTGGGCAGAATCAGATACGATGCCGAGTTGATACCCATAATTTCCAGCGCATCAATCTGTTCGGTTATGCGCATCGTGCCGATTTCCGACGCTATGTTCGAGCCGACCTTGCCCGCCAGAATCAACGCTACAACGGTCGATGAGAATTCGAGCGTCATCGTCTCGCGCGTGGCGTAGCCGATGAGGTATTGCGGAATGAACGGCGATTCGAGGCTTATGGACATCTGCAAAGTGATGGCGGCACCGATAAATACCGAGATTATGGCGGTCAGCCCAATCGAGTTGATGCCCAGAGCCTCCGTTTCGGCTATTACGCGGTGGTAGTATATGCTTGCCTTCTCCGGACGGGAAAAGACCTTGCCCATCAGAATGCAATACCTGCCTATCAGTTCAAAAATTTTCAACACCCCTGTTTCGTGTTTTATCGACCACCGATTGCTCGGCAGATTACTCCTCTTTTACCTCCTTGAAATCGACATATTCGCCCACGTCGTCGTTCACCTTTTTGCGTACCGCTTCGGTCTCGGTAACTGTAACATCGCCTTCGCGCCGCCGTCCGAAGTCGTACCAATGTTGTTGCTGTGCACGCTGTCGGTCGCCCATCTCCTGCTCCATGGCGCGCTGAGCATCGCGCACACGCCATATCAACGGCAACCACGACAACAGCGCGACGAGCAGTATCGCCACGAACACTATTGCCAATGCCCCGAACAAGTAGGGCGCAACGCAAATCAGCACCAACAGCATTACGCATGTCAGCGGATTGCGACGCACAAAACCGAGCAGTGATGAGAAAAACATCTTTACCATTTTAACATTTGCTTCACGTTCATACATACATAAAACGTTCCGCAAGCGAATCTATTTCGTTGCAAAGATACGATTTTTCCCGTAAAAACAAACGCATCGCCATATTCGGTGATGCGTCTGTTTTGTAGCCTTCTGTAGTCGATTACAACCAACCGCCGTTTGTGGCTGCTCCGCCATCGCGAACAACGAGGACGAATTTCTTGGTTACCGCCGTTGCGACAGGCGTTGTGGTTGCAGTCTGCGAAGTGCCGCCGACCAGTGCCGTAACCGTTACGATGGCAACACCCGGTTTGTAGCAAGCCACCATAAGATTCGACCCCGAGAGCGTACACATCGACATATCCACTGCCGTCTTGTCCTCTGCCGACACGCTCGCGCTCTTGAAGGTCAGTGTCGAAGCACCGCCGCCGAAGAATTTGGTGAGGTCGATTGTCGTTACCGCGGTCGTGGTCTTCGACATCGTTATGAATGGCGTTCCCTCGACCTGCAACAGCAACAGGTAGGCATCGGCATAACCGCTACCCATCTTCTTGTTGTACGACGAGAGCGACATCGTCTGCGGTTGCGTCGTGCCGTACTGCGAGTAGTAATAGTAGTAGCGTTTGGTGCCGGTCATATACTTGTTGATGTCCTGCACCGAGGTGAGCAACATATCGCGGAACTCGGTTGCCGTGTAGTGCTTGCCGAGTTTTGCCGCATACGACAGACCGAGTGCCGCCACGCCCGAAACGTGAGGGCAGGCCATCGATGTTCCCTCCATATAGCCGTAAGGCGAACTCGACGACGATACCGTCGGAGGCAACGTCGAGAGAATCGTACCCTTCTCGCTCTTTGCATAGTCCGAATCGCCACCCGGCGCGCAAATATCGACGCCCGGACCGTAGTTGGTGAACGATGCCGGCGTGTAGTCCGCCGAGATTGCCGCCACGCTCACGCAACGCTCGTATGCGCCCGGATAACCCGGAGCCGCCGCATACTCGTTACCGGCTGCGAAAATCGCAATGCCGCCCTTGATTACGCCCGTGTCCGAACCTGCATTCTCGATGAAGTAGTCGATTGCCGCCTTCTCGACCGAGCAGTAGCGGTTGAAATCCGATTCGTTGCCCGGACCTGCATCGCTGCTCGATTTCGACGAGTTGTAACCCCAGCTGCATTGCAGAATCACCGCGCCGTTGTCGGCTGCATACTGAATCGCTTTCGCCGTATCGCTGTCTTCCGCACCGTCGTCGCCCGAGAAAATCTGGCACGACATTATGCGCACGCCGTCGTTGTTGCCGCTGCCGCCCGCAATACCGCACACGCCCTTGCCGTTGCCGTTTACTGCTGCCACGGTACCCGCAACGTGCGTGCCGTGTCCCGTGTCGGCGGATTTGTTCCACGAGATGGTGCCCGTGTTGCTAACGAAGTTGTAGCCGTAAATATCGTCCTTGTAGCCGTTGCCGTCGTCGTCCTTGCTCGACGAACCGTTCTTCTCGGCAGTGTTTATCCACATATTGGCAGCCAAATCCTCGTGCGAGTACATCACACCCTCATCGACTACCGCCACGATAATCGACGGGTCGCCCGCACAGAGCGTCCACGCCTTTTGGCAGTTCACGTCCGCTCCCGCCTTGCTCGGCGAGGTTACGGCTATGTTGCCCGTGTTTATGTAGTGCCACTGATTGGCGAGCATCGGGTCGTTGAACGCCGCTGCGGTACGAGTTTGCTCCACTGCGTGCTTGACTGCATCGTATGCCACCGCAGGACGGTCGTAGGCACGCTTCACGCGTTGCGAGTACTGTACCGTACCGACTTCGGCAACCTTTGCCAGACGCGAAGCGACCACGTCGAGGTCTGCACTCTCGTCGAAACGCAATTTATACCACAGGTGCAACCCCGAGCGATATACATTCTCGCGGTTCTTGTCCGTTACGACGAACACGCGCTCGACTGCCGTCGCGCCAATCGTCGCCAAAATCTCATCTACGCCCTCCACGCCCGAGCGCGTTGCGCCTGCACGCGAAGCAACCCCTTCGAGTGCCGACTCTGCCTCGCTGCGGAACTTGACGACCATCTCGCCGCGCGTCGCACCGTCGGCGGAGTTTACAATGATTGCACCGCCCTTGTCGCCGCCATCTACCGTAACTTGGGCCTCGTTCAAATCCTTCGTACACGCCACCGCCATAAGCAGAACGGATACCGATAATAATATCTTTTTCATAATCGTTTTGTTACTAAATCGTTACAGGAATCGTTTAACACTCTTCGCGTCCTTGCGCACCGCAGCCTTGTTCTTGATGTTGTCAGGCACCTCGGCTTTCACATATACCGAAACCTCGTCGGCATTTGCCGTGTTGCTCCACGAAAGCGTGTTGTCGTCCACCTCTTCGAGTGCATAGGTCGTTGCCCAAGCCACGCCGTCGGCATATTCGCCGCCGAAGATGTTGGCAGTCGCATCGAATGTGTATGTACCCGTCAGCTTGGTAATCTCGTAGGAGCCGTTGCGCTGATAGAGCGTGAACGAATAATCCTCGTTCAATACCATATATACATCGAACTCCGCCGCCTTGCCGCAGTATGTCGAGAGCTTCCAACTGCCCCAGCAGTCGGCAAGTTGCGACGACGGTTTGTCGATAAGTCGCTCCTCGTTCGCCTCGAAGTTGAGCGTCGTAACCTTGCCGCGGTTGAACGTGAGCGCGCTCGCGGTCTGTAATTGGAACTTGCCGAGCGATGTCGCCACCGTAACGGTCGAACCCGCAGGCAGCGTCGCTCCGTTTACGAGCAGATAACCCGTGAACGTGCCGCCGACCGCGGTCTTTGTGCCGTTCTCGACGGTGAGCGCGATGCTCGACGAGCCCTTCACGACGTTTACGGCAGGATTTACGATGTCTATCGCAAAGTCGCCTGCCAGAGCCACCGTAGCATCTGCCGACTCTATCGTTATCTCCTTTACCGTGAAACTGCGGGCATATTTGTTCTCGATATTGAATTTGATAATGGAGAATGCGTGCGTAAACGTGAACGGCACCGTTACCGTCGCACCCTCAATCATCGAGGCTGCGATTGTCGTCGGCGTCGCAATCAGAAAGTCGTTCGCACCGATGTGGTCGGTCGAGGCATTGCCCGTCTGCACCTGCGCACCCAACGAGAACGGGCGGCAGAGCGAGTAGGCGATTGCGCGTGTGTCGCCCGTGAGCGAGCCGTCGATTTCGACCTTCTGCTCCTCGCTGTAAGGGTAGTAGCCGACAATCACATCGCCCGTCTTAACGTTGAACGAAGCGGTCGAGGTGAAGCGTGCTATGCTCACCAAATCGGCACCCTGATTGTCGTAGCGCAGATTCTCGATTGTGGTGTCGTACTCGCCGCCGATGTTGCGACATACATACGCACCCAATCGGTCGCTCTTGTTCCAATAGGCTGTTGTCAGATTCTCCTCGTATGCGGTTCGTGTCGGAACCGTGGCGGTAATCACCACCGAGGCATCATCTACCGTGATGACGCTCGCTGCGTCATTCTTTGTGCAACCCGCCGCAAACAGCAGGAGCGCAAACATAAAATAGAGTTTTTTCATATTGTTATTCAGTATTTTACAAATCATACTCATACCCTTCGTCAAATGACGGATTGTCCTTCGCCGCACCCCATTCCTGCGATGCTGCAAAACCATATTCGAGTGTGATAATCAGTGGGATAAGTACCGGAGACTTGTAGTGTTCGGTTGTTTTCATCTGTTACGATTTATCCGTTTTGTGTTGTTGTATCCTTGCAAAGATATGTATTTTTTCGAGAAAAACGCAACATATAAACGCAATAACCCGGAATTATTGTGTCCAATCCGCTGTTTGTGATTAAAAATGAGTCGTTTGTTGAAAAAATTTCGCCAAAAAATCGGTATGCTGTACTTTTGCCCCCGAATAAACCCTTAAAGGATTTTAACTATTTAACTATGATGATAAAAGAACAATACGAAGCACCCGAAATCCTTGTAGAGGATTATGTGTGCGAATGTGGCTTCCTACCCTCGGGCGTCGAAGGAGCCGAATCCGAATTCGGCGATGGCGAAGATGGTGAAATTGAAGACCTTTATTAAAATGTGTGCAATTATGAAAAAAGTGCTGTTTATGATTGGTGCGGTGCTGATGGCAGGTTGCACCAAAACCGAAACCGATAGCCGCGCAGTCGCTCCCGCCAAGGAGCGTGTCGAAGTGGGCGTGGCAACTGCCGAAACGAAGGCTACCTTCGATTCGTCGCTCAAAGCCTACTGGGAATCGGGCGACCGCATCGCCGCCCTCTTCGGCTACGGCAATGACGTAGCCGAAACACTCGATATGCAGAGCGGTGCCGATGCCGCCAATGCTGTTTTTGCGGGCGAAATCGCGGTGAACGACCTCGTGAATAACCATTATGTCCATTTCGCATACCCCGACACTGCCGTGTTGGAGAGCGTGGGCGATGCGGAATCGACAACGACTTGTACCTTTACCGTAGCCTCCGAGCAGGACGGCAAGTGGACTCCGTTCCTCTGCACCTCCTCTG
>JBNMLI010000092.1:0-6284 GCA_050874765.1 Alistipes sp. | reverse complement strand
GTGTCATACACGAACGTAAAGCCCTCGTCGTCCTCGGTCAGCAGACCTGCATAACGGTCATGGACAAAAACCTTTCCCTGTTTCATACTCATCACCAAACTAATTGTGTTTTACAATAGGTGTAGGCGTTAGTTCGCTCCCGAAAAGTGCCAACACCTGATTCACCTTGTCGAGTCTTAATGTCTGCTTGCCTTGTTCCATCTCGCGAATAAAGCGCAATCCGACACCCGATTTCGCTGCCAAATCGGGTTGCGTAAGCCCAAGGCGGTGGCGCATCTCCTTGATGTATTTTGGTAAATTGTTGCTCATAGGTCTTGTGGTTTTATACCCTTTCGGGTACAAATATACGAATAATTGCGTTATTTATACCCGATAGGTTATAATTTGCGTGGAAAATTGCGTGATTATACCCTGTCGGGTATAGTTTGTTATCGCTGTTTCTTGAAGAAGAAGCTCTTTTGGCGGCGTTTTTCCTCTTGCGAGCGGGCGACATAGACGGGTTTGCCCGTGTAGGGGTTCTCGCCCGTGTAGAACATCACGGAGGAGAGCGTCATCGGTGTCGGCGTCAAATCCTGCACCTGTTCGAGATTGAAGTGCAGGCGACCGAGCACCTTCTCCGAGAGCGCGCGCATATCCTGCTCGCGACACCCCGGGTGCGACGAGATGAAATAGGGAATCAGTTGATAGTTGAGCCCTGCCTCGCGACAGATGCGGTGGAAGCGCGTGTTGAGTTCCTCGAAGAGCGAGAACGACGGCTTGCGCATAAGATTCAGCACTCCGTCCTCGGTATGCTCGGGCGCGACCTTCAAGCGACCCGACGTGTGATGCACGACGACCTCGCGCAGATAGGGCGAATCGTCGAAGAGGTCGTAGCGTATGCCACTGCTTATGTAGGCGTGCTTTACCCCCTTGACGGCGCATATTTTGGAGTAGAGTTCCAGTAGCGGACGGTGGTCGTTGTTCAGATTTGGGCAACGCTTCGGGTGGAGGCACGACGGACGGCGACATTTGGCGCACAGCTCCTTGTTCTTGCCACCCAGCCGATACATATTCGCCGACGGACCGCCCACATCGGAGAGGTTGCCGCGGAAGTCGGGCATCTTCGTAATCGCCTCGACCTCGCGCAAAATAGACCGCTCGCTGCGCGACGAGATGAACTTGCCCTGATGCGCCGATATGGTGCAGAACGAGCAACCGCCGAAGCAACCGCGGTGGATATTGACCGAGTGCTTAATCATCTCCCACGCCGGTATCTCGCCGCGACCGTTGTAGCGCGGGTGTGGGGCGCGCATATACGGCAGGTCGAACGCGGCATCAATCTCCTCGGTCGTGAGTGCGGCATTCATCGGATTGACGACCACATACCGCTCACCCGTGCGCTCGACCAATACAGCCTGCGGATTGAGCAGGTTGCACTGCGTCTCCTCGACGACGAAGTTCTCGCCGAATGCCCGCTTGCTGCGCACGCACTCCTCGTAGGAGTGGAGGAATATGGTCTGCTCCTTGTCTAACCGCTCGACGTATGCTTTATCTGCCACGAACGCCACCTGCCTGATTGAGTGCAACCGCTTGGCGTTGTAGCCGTTGCGCATTGCTCGCGCCACCTCGCGCACCACGCGCTCGCCCATACCGTAGAGCATAAAGTCGGCACCGCTCTCGATGAGCACCGACGGCAGCAGACGGTTCTGCCAATAGTCGTAGTGCGTCAGTCGGCGCAACGACGCCTCGATGCCGCCGATGATGACGGGCGTGTTGGGAAACAGTCGTTTGAGAATCTGCGTATAGGTCTTCACGGCATAGTCGGGACGGAATCCTGCCGCACCGCCCGCCGTGTAGGCATCGTTGCTGCGCAGGCGTTTGTTGGCGGTGTAGTGGTTCACCATCGAGTCCATTGCACCCGCCGTAACGCCGAAGAAGAGCCGCGGTGCGCCCAATTTGCGAAAATCGCGCAAATCGTCGCGCCAGTTGGGTTGCGGAACAATCGCCACGCGCAGCCCCTCGTCCTCCAACAACCGTCCGACGACGGCTGCGGCAAACGACGGGTGGTCGATGTAGGCATCGCCCGTGAAGAGGATTACGTCTATGTAGTCCCACCCCAGAGCCTTGACCTCCTTGGCTGTTGTCGGCAAAAATCCCATACTTCGTCTATTCGTTGGCGTTCATTGTCGCGGCGGTGTAGGTGTCCCACTTGGCAAGCACCGCCTGAAAGTCGGCAGGCAGGGGCGACTCGAATATCATCTCCTTGCCCGTCGTCGGGTGTACGAAGCCGAGCATACGCGCATGCAGTGCGTGGCGCGGCATCAGTTCAAAGCAGTTTTCGATAAACTGGCGGTATTTCGAGAAGGTCGTACCCTTCAAAATTTTGTCGCCACCGTAGCGTTCGTCGTTGAAGAGCGGGTGGCCTATGTACTGCATGTGTACGCGGATTTGGTGGGTGCGCCCCGTCTCCAAACGGCACTCGACCAGCGTAACGTAGCCGTAGCGTTTCAGCACGCGATAGTGCGTTACGGCGTGCTTGCCCTCCGAGCCGTCGGCAAAGACGTACATCTGATGGCGGTTGCGCGGGTTGCGCCCTATGTTGCCCGTAATCGTCCCCTCGTCCTCGTCGAAGTTGCCCCAGACGAGCGCGACATAGCGACGCTTGGTCGTGTGGTCGAAAAACTGCTTGGCGAGCGCATTGCAGGCGCGCTCGTTCTTGCCGACCACCAATATGCCCGACGTGTTCTTGTCGATGCGGTGTACCAATCCGGGGCGTTGGTCGCCGCTTTGGAACATCGGATTGTCTTTCAGGTGGAACGTGAGCGCGTTCACGAGCGTACCGCTGTAATTGCCGTGGCCGGGGTGGACGACCATGCCCGCCTCCTTGTTTACGACAATCACATCGTCGTCCTCGTACATTATATCTATCGGAATATCCTCGGGCGTGAGCGCACTGTCGTACTTGGGGTACGCCATGCGAATGGAGATGTTGTCGAGCGGCTTGACCTTGTACGAAGCCTTGACGCGCTCGCCGTTCACGAAGACGTTGCCCTCGTCCACCGCCGTCTGTATGCGGTTGCGCGAGCAGTTCTCCAAACGCATCGACAGAAATTTGTCTATGCGCATCATCGTCTGCCCCTTATCGACCTTCACGGCGGCATGCTCGTACAGCCCGTTCTCGTCGGGTTGCTCGTCGGTCAGCCACTGTCGCGCAGGGGCTACCACATCATCGTCGCTATCCTCCGCGCCCTCCGCTTCGTCGAAGTCGGGCTCGTAGTCGAGTATCTCCTTATCCTCTTCGTGCATCATTGGAAAAATTCGTCTTCTGCGTTATCGGTATTTTGCACCTTCGCACCGCCTTGCTCGACGGCGCGCTGCTGTGTCGCTTCGGTGTCGGCAAGCGAGTCGGCAGCCTCCTGCTCTTCGAGTGCCGCGCGTGCGCGACGGTCGCTCTCTGCCTCGCTCTGTGCTACCTTCGCTTTGTCGAGCGTCAGCACGAGCGATATTTTACTGCCGTATGCCGTGCGACGACCCATAGGTAGCGACTGACTGTAAACGCGCGCATCGTTGCGGTTGAACAGCGTGATGCCCTCGTCGTACTCCACCGAGCCTACGTTGAGTCCCGACTCCCATATCTTGCTCTGCGCATCGCTTATCGTGCGACCTATCAATCGCGGAACACCCGTAACGCCCTCGCCGCCTGCCACACCCACGCGCAGCGTTATGCCGCTGCCCGCATCGACTTTTATGCGCGTGTCGGGCGTGATTTGTGTCGAGCCGCAGAACTCTGCCAGCACATAGTTGGTCGCTATATCCTCGACATAGACCAATTCGGCTATGGTCAGCCCCGCCGCATCGAGCATATTCTTCGCTTGGCGCAACGACCGCTCGGCAACGTATGGCACGGGCACCTGCTTCTGCTTGAACGAGTTGATGGTAACGTATATCTTGCGCCCCGATTTCACATCGACCCCGCCCTGTGGCAGTTGGTCGAGCACCATACCGCCGGGGTAGGCAGGCACATAGAGCGAATCGTTCACGACGATGTGCAGACCGCGTCGCGAGGCGTAGTACTCGGCATCGTCGATGCGCAACCCCGTGAAATCGGGCACCGTGCGCCGCATACCGTGGCGCGTGCCGAGAGCCATCGCAACGTATGCCACAAACGCTATGGCGAGAATGGTCAGCACAATGAGCACCGCGTTATAGGCAATCGGGTGCTGTCGCAGGCGCGACCAATAAGTTTTTATTGTGTTTTGCTGTTTCATAACCGCTATTTAGGAGCTTTTCTGTAAAGGTATATGCCGATGAACAGGAACACTATGTTCGGAATCCACACCGCCAGCAACGTAGGCATCGAACCGCCCTTGGCAAACTCGCCGAATACGCGATTGAGCATAATGTAGGAGAAGCACAGCGCGATGCCTATTCCGATGTGCAGACCCGTACCGCCGCGCACCTTGCGCGAGGAGAGCGACACTCCGATGAGCGTCAGTATGAACGTTCCGATAGGGTAGGCGTAGCGCGTGTGGTGTTCAACCTCGATTTGGCGCAGCGAGTCGGAGCCTTTGTCGCGCTGTTGCGCCATAAACTCGTTGAGTTCGACTATGTTCATCGTCTTCAACAACTCGTTCAGTCGCCCGAGTTCGGCGACGTTGAGGTTGATGAGCGTGTCGAGGTTGCGGTGTTGGGTGAATGTCTCCGTGCCGTCCTCCGCAAATGTACGCTCTATGTATCGCTGACCGCTCCAACGGTTGGTTTCGGGGTCGAATTTCACATCGGAGGCTTCGAGCGTCCGACGCATCTCGCTACCCTCGTACTGCTCGATGGCAAAGAACGAAGCCGAGTTGTTCGATTTGGTGAAGTTGCGAATGTAGGCAAATGTGCCGGGTTCGATTTGGCGATAGATGTGGCGGTCGTATTGCTCCGCCTTGCGCGAACGAAGGTATTTTAACTCAAATGCCACACAGTCGCGTTGCGAAACGGGTATGAGCCACAGGTTGAGCAACAGCGAGAGCGATGTGATTGCCAAAGCACCGAGGAAATATGGCCACATCAGTCGGCGGAAACTCATACCGCCCGAGAGCATGGCGACAATCTCGGTCTGATACGCCATCTTCGAGGTGAAGAAAATCACCGCAATGAACGTGAACAGCGCACTGAACTGATTGACAAAGAACGGGATAAAGTTCACATAGTAATCCAGTATAATCTCCGACACGGGGACGTGCATCTCGGTAAAGTTGTCGAGTTTCTCGACATAGTCGAACACGACGACCACGACGATAATCATCGCGATGGCGAAGACGTAGGTACCCAGAAACTTGCCGATTATGTAGCGGTCGAGGATTTTCACCCCCGGCCACCATGCGCGGTGGGTGCGGTATATCGATTTTTCGTTGTCGCTCATTTGCTTTTTTCGTTTATAGTCTGCGTCCGAGTTTTGCAACCATTTGCTCCTTCCACGGTTTGAAATCGCCCGCTATGATGTGGCGGCGAGCCTCGCCCACGAGCCACAGATAGAAGCCCACGTTGTGCAGCGATGCGATTTGCGCCGCCAGCATCTCGCCGCATACGACCAAGTGGTGGAGGTACGCCTTCGAATAGAGCGTATCGACGAATGTCTGCCCGTTGGGGTCGATTGGCGAGAAGTCGTCCTCCCACTTCTTGTTGCGTATGTTTATAATGCCTTCGCTCGTAAAGAGTTGTCCGTTGCGCCCGTTGCGCGTCGGCATCACGCAGTCGAACATATCCACACCGCGCTCGATACCCTCCAATATGTTTATTGGCGTGCCTACGCCCATCAGATAGCGCGGGCGGTCCTTCGGCAGAATGGCATTTACGACCTCAATCATCGCATACATCGCCTCCGTCGGTTCGCCCACCGCTAATCCGCCTATGGCATAGCCGTCGGCATTGTAGCGCATGGCATTTTCGGCGGCGTGCGCACGCAGGTCGGGGTAGGTGCAGCCCTGCACAATCGGGAAGAGCGACTGATAATGACCATATTTCGGTTGCGTGCGGGCATACTGCTCGAAGCAACGGTCGAGCCAACGCTCGGTCAGTGCGAGCGACTTGGCTGCATAGTCGCGCGGGGCATCGCCCGGCGGACACTCGTCGAACGCCATCATTATGTCGGCACCAATGGTGCGCTCGGTGTCGATGACGCTCTCGGGCGTAAAGACGTGGCGCGAGCCGTCGATGTGCGACTGAAAGTGGCACCCGTCCTCTTTGAGTTTGCGACACGCCGCGAGCGAGAAGACCTGAAAACCGCCGCTGTCGGTCAGCATAGGTCCGTCCCACGT
>JBNMLI010000091.1:0-6288 GCA_050874765.1 Alistipes sp. | reverse complement strand
TCGATGGAGAGGCAGTTGTAGTCGGCATCGAACTCGGCAACGCCGTATCGCTCCGGGTCATCGACCCAATAGCCGAAGACGGTAGCCTTGTTGTTGTTCTCCACGGCTGCGACGGCATCGGTCAGAATCTCGCCAAGACCCGCTCCGTGGAAGATGTTGTCGCCCAAAACCAAGCAGACCGAATCGTCGCCGATGAACTTCTCGCCGATGATGAACGCCTGCGCCAGACCGTCGGGTGAAGGTTGCTCGGCATACTCAAAACGCACGCCATAGTCCGACCCGTCGCCCAGCAAGTGGCGGAACATCGGCAAATCGAACGGCGTGGAGATAATGAGTATCTCGCGAATGCCCGCCATCATCAATACCGATATGGGATAATAGACCATTGGCTTGTCGTATATCGGGAGCAGCTGCTTGCTGACTCCTTTGGTTATAGGGTACAGACGCGTGCCGCTACCACCTGCCAGAACAATACCTTTCATACATGAATCTCTTTGGTTTAGGTTTTATTTGCGCTTTTCACGCACGCGCGTGCGCTTTAAGCGCGTCCAAAGTTAATAAAAAAAGTCCAATCGGCAAAGGATTGGACTCTGAATTTTGGTTGCGTGCGCGCGGGTGTTATGCGTGCAGGCGGGTTTTGACGTTCTCGGTCGCACGGCGCAACAACTCGGCAGGACAGCAGAGCGTGATGCGCACATAGCGGCGACCCTCGCTGCCGAAGATACCGCCCGGAGTGAGGAATACGTCGCATTTCTCCATCACCGCGTCCGAGAATGCGAAGCAGTCGCCATCGTAATCCTCGGGCAACTCCGCCCAGATGAACAGACCCGCCTGATTGGGACGATATGTGCAGCCGAGCGCATCGAGCAGTGCGAAGCCCTCCTTTTCGCGCTCGCGGTAGATGGCGTTCAGCTCGTCGAACCAATCATGTCCGAGCGAGAGAGCCGTTTCGGCAGCCGCCTGAATAGGGTAGAACATACCCGTATCCATATTGCTCTTGAACGAGAGGATTGCGTCAAGCCACTCTTTTTTGCCCATAACCGCTCCGACGCGCCAGCCCGCCATGGAGTGGCCCTTCGAGAGCGAGTTCATCTCCAACGCCACATCTTTCGCACCCTCGACCGCCAGTATGCTCATAGGCTTTTGGCTGTTGCGGATAAACGAATAGGGGTTGTCGTGGACGATGAGTATGTTGTGCTTTGCGCCGAAGGCAATGATTCGCTCGAACAGCTCCTTGGTCGGAGTCTGTCCCGTAGGCATATTGGGGTAGTTGGCAAACATAATCTTCACGCCCTCGACACCTTCGCGCTCGATGGCATCGAAGTCGGGCATAAAGCCGTTTGTCTTGTTGAGCGCGTAGGGCTGCATCACGCCGCCAGAGAGGCGTACCGCCGCGCTGTAAGTCGGGTAGCCGGGGTTAGGCACGAGTACCTTGTCGCCCTTGTTTAGGAAGGTCATGCAGATGTGCATTATGCCCTCTTTCGAGCCGATGAGCGGGAGTACCTCGCCGTTGGGATTGAGTTCCACACCATACCAACGCTTGTACCAGTCGGCAAATGCCTTGCGGAGCATCGGTGTACCGTTGAAGGGCATATACTTATGCACATCGGGGCGTTGAGCCTCCTTTGCCAAACGGTCGATGACGGCCTGCGCAGGCGGAAGGTCTGGACTGCCCATTGCGAGCTTTATGATTTGGCGACCTGTGGCTGCCTCGATTTCCGAGATTTCGCGCAAGCGTCGCGAAAAGTAGTATTCGCCTGTGCCGTCCATACGGTGCGAACGTTCGATTTTGATTTTATCCATAGTTGCGGTTTTTGTCCGTTTTAGGTTTACTCTTTTGCAAAGATAGTGCAAGGCGAATACAGAGCATCGAGTTTACTCGAATTCTCTGTTGAGCCGCCGCCTATTTTCTGCAAAGATAATAAATAATTCGGCAGTAAAATAGTTTTGTCGCTCTTAAATTTATATATTTGCCACCCGTAAATGCGACCGCCTCCGTAAAACCGCTTTCGGCGGTGTACGGCAAGTGCAAAATGCGCTGCGGAACGGGCGCGGTCGGTATGTTTTTGTTATGGATTTTATAAATTCGTTTTTCTTCGGCAATGGCGTGGCGCATTGCATATTTGTGCTGGCGGTGGTGATTATGGCGGGCGCGGCGTTGAGCAAAATCAAGGTTGCGGGCATATCGCTCGGCTCGACGTGGATACTCTTTGCCGGCATTGTGGCAAGCCATTTCCATATGTATCTCGATGCCGAAACGCTGGTCTTCGTGCGCGATTTCGGACTGACGCTCTTCGTCTTTTCGATAGGTTTGCAGATTGGACCGGGATTTTTCTCGTCGTTGCGGCAGGGCGGGTTGCGTATGATTGGCATTGCACTGCTGGTGATGTTGCTCGGCTCGGGGCTTACCTATCTGCTTCACCTTGTGAACGGCATTCCGTTGCAGACAATGGTCGGAGTGCTGGCGGGTGCGGCGGCAAATACGCCTGCGATGGGTGCGGCGCAACAGACCTACATAGATGTTACGGGAGTGAACGACCCGTCGATTCCGATGAGTTTCGCCGTTTCGTATCCGTTCGGCATCGTGGCGGTCATAATAGCCTTCGTCATACTGAAATTGGTGCTGAAAATCGACCTTGCGAAGGAGAACGAGGCGTTGAAGGCAATCAACAGCGAGAACAAGTTCGCAGCCAAATTCTCGATTGAAATAACGAACGACCGCATTGCGGGTCAGACTGTTGCGGCGGTGCGTTCGCTCATCAACCGACAGTTCGTTATTTCGCGCATATCGCACGACGGCAACAAGGCTTTTATCGCCGATTCGGAGAGTCCGCTCTACTGCGGCGACAAGATTTTCGTGGTCAGCAATCCCGAGGATAAGCAGGCGATTCTGACATTCCTCGGTCGCGAGATTATGATGCTCGAAGCCGAGTGGGGCGAGTTCGAGGGCAAATTGGTGTCGCGTCGGATAGTCATCACGCGTCCCGAAATCAACGGCAAACGCTTTGCCGACCTGCGTCTGCGCACGAAATACGGCATCAACATCACGCGCGTAAACCGCTCGGGTGTCGATATAATTCCGCATCAGGGTATGGAGTTGCAGTTGGGCGACAAGGTGATGGTCGTCGGTTCGGAGGAGGCGATAAACAAAGTCGCCGACCTGTTGGGCAACTCGCTCAAAAAACTCCACGAGCCGCACATCTTCACCATCTTCCTCGGCATCGCGCTCGGCGTGTTTGTCGGGTCGATTCCGCTCTTCAACATTCCGCAACCCGTGCGCCTCGGTTTGGCGGCAGGCCCTATGATTGTCGCGATACTTATCGGGCGTTTCGGTACGCACTGGCACCTGATAACCTACACGACCATCAGTGCCAACCTTATGTTGCGCGAGGTCGGTCTGGCTATGTTCCTCGCGGCGGTGGGGCTGGCATCGGGCAACGGCTTCTTCGAGGCGGTCGTGAATGGCGGATACATTTGGACGATTTACGCATTGCTGATTGCGATTATTCCTGTCGTGCTGGTCGGCGTGTTTGCTCGTTTGGTTTATAAAACCGACTACTATACGCTTATGGGAGTGCTGTCGGGCAGTATGTCGAACCCGATTGCTCTCTCCTACGCCAACGGCATTGCGGGCAGCGATATGCCGGCAATCAGTTACGCAACGGTCTATCCGCTGGTGATGTTCCTGCGCGTGGTGCTGTCGCAGATGATGTTGCTGTTTCTGCTGTAAAAGCGAGCCTTTGGGGCAATATAAAACGGGCGGTCGAGTACTCGACCGCCCGTTCTGTTTTTGCGCGTTGTTTGCCCTATTTGCGGTGCTTGCGCTTCTTGCCCTTGCTCTTGCGGTTGAAGGCGAGTGCGAGGAGTCCGAGAAGTGCTGCGGCGCAAACGACGATTACCCATACGTTCATATTGTCGCCCTTGACGCGCGACCACATTTCGAGCAACTGCTCGGTACGGTCGCCCGAGTCGTGCATCATTGCGCAACGCTCGATGACCTCCTGCGACGGATACTGTATCGGGTTGATGCGGACGCTGTCGGCACCCTCGCCGAAGAAGTAGCTTACGTTAATCGGCTCGTATTTCTCGTCGGTGCGCTCTGCCAATACCTCGGGTGTGCCGACGGCACTTACATAGCCGATAGCCTCCATATTGCGGACGGCAATGTCGGGGCGGCACAGATAGTTGATGAAATACTTGGCAGCCTTGACGTTCTTGGCATATTTAGGGATTACCCAGCCGTCGAACCATACGTTGCTGCCCTCGCGCGGAACGACATAGTCGAGCGAAACGCCTACGCCCTCCGCCTCGTCGATAGCCCATACGGCATCGCCGCTCCATGTCAGGTTGATGTCGGCCTTCTCCTTGGTCATCATCTCCTTGCCGAAGTCCGCCTCCCAGCCTGCGATGTAGCGTTTAGCCTCCTTCAAGTAGTTCTCGACCAGAGCGATGGACTCGTCAGACGAGTCGTACATAAGTTCGTCGAGTGTGATTTTACCCTCTGCCAACTCCTTTTGTTTGAGGTAGATGAGAATCGGGCCATAGACATCGCGGAATGCGTCCTTGACAAAGATGCGGCCGGCGAACTTCTCATTGCGCAGCACGTCCCACGTCGAAGCCTCCTCGCGCGTTACATGCTTGGTGTTGTACATGATGCCGGTCGTACCCCACATATAGCCTACGGCATAGTCGTTGGCGTTCTTGCCGCCGCCGTCGATTTTGTTGAAGCAATCGACGATATAGGGCGAGAGGTTGCCGTCTATGTAGTTGGGCGTGGTGCCGAAATCGCGGTCGATAGGCAACAGCAGGTCGTTGCGCAACATACGCTCGATGATGTAGTCGGAAGGACATACGACATCGAAATCCTCGTGTCCGCGCTCGATTTTGGCGAGCATAATCTCGTTGATGTCGAAGAGTTGGTAGATGATTGTAACATCTTCGCCCGTCTGCTCCTTGTACCAATCCTTAAACTCGGCAAGTACATCTTCGTCGATGTAGTCAGCCCAGTTGTAGATTTTCAGAATGTTCTCGCGGTTGCCCTCCTTTTTGCTGCAACCCGAGAGGAGCATCAGTACAGCCACCGATGCGAGGACGATGTTGAAAAGTCTTTTCATCTCTTGTAATAGTTTGTTTTATTGATTGTTAAGTTTCTTTGCATTGCGTCGCGAGCGAATGTTGATGATGATGAGCAACAACAGCACGGTCGCGAAAATTATTGTCGAAAGCGGTCGCAGTTCGGGTGTCAGTCCGCCCTTGCGTGCATCGGCGTAGATATAGGTCGAGAGCGTCTCCAATCCCTCGTTGCCGATGGTGAAAATCGTTACGGCGAAGTCGTCGATGGAGAGCGTGAACGAGAGTATGAAGCCCGAAATCATACCCGGACGGATTTCGGGAATGATTACCTTGCGCAGTGCCTGAAACGGCGTTGCACCGAGGTCGAGAGCCGCCTCGTAGATATTGGGATTCATCTGACGCAGTCGCGGCATGACGCTCAACACGACATAGGGCGTGCAGAAGGCTATGTGAGCCAGCACGACTGTCGTGTAGCCCTGTGCGATGCCGAGGCTGATGAAGAGCAGGAAGAGCGAAATACCAGTGATAATATCGGGATTGAGCATCGGGATATTGTTCAGGAAGGTAATTGCCTGCCGTTTGCGCCCGTGCATATTGAATATGCCGATGGCGGCGATGCTGCCCAGCAACGTGGAGACTGTCGCGGCAAGCAACGCTATGGTGAAAGTGTTCTCGATGGCACTGATGAGCGAGTGGCGCACACCGCCAGAGAAGAGCGAGGTGTAGAGGTGCGTCGAGAAGCCTGTCCAGTTGCCCAGAACCTTCGCCTCGGTGAACGAGAAGATGGCGATAATCAGAATCGGCGCATAGAGCAGAAGCAGAAGCAGCCACAGGTATGATTGTGCAAGAAATTTTTTCATTATATCAATCCTCCTTCGTTATCTGATTCGGTTTCGCTGCTGTCCGAGAACAGACTCGTAACACCGATGATTACCAACATAATAAGCGACAGAGCCGCACCGTAGTTCCACATGCCGTTGTTGATGTTCTCCTGAATGGTCGTACCGAAGAGTTTTACGGTATTCATCGTGAGCAACTCGGCGATGGCAAAGGTCGATATGGTCGGCATAAATACCATCATGATGCCGCTCATTACGCCCGGCATCGACAACGGCATCTCGACCTTCCAAAAGACCTTGCTCGGCTTTGCACCCAAATCCTCCGCAGCCTCGATGAGCGAGTAGTCCATCTTCTGCATGGTGTTGTAGATAGGGT